>NZ_JBQSWX010000014.1:0-88670 GCF_052377615.1 Arthrobacter sp. AOP36-A1-22 | reverse complement strand
GCTAGTGAGGAACTTTCAGGGATGAGGCGTTCAAGCATTTCGAGCTTCGAGAGCTCAACGAAATAGGCGGAGTCCAAGCCCTGGTCCTTCACCCTGTCGAGGATGGCGAGACGGGAAAGTTCGGCATGGGCCACAGACGGGAGGAAGCCGAATTCATCAGGGGAATGCTGGTTCTTGGGGCGTGTCCCTGAATCAGAGAATAGAGAAAGCGGTTTCGGATAAGGGATCATCGATCGGCCGGTGGAGATAACCGTGGTTTCATCGGTGAGGTAGGACAGTGCCGTGCCTAGTTTTCGGGCCGCAGTCGTTTTGCCCGTGCCGCTGGGGGCTACCAAGGCGATGGCCTGCCCGGACCTTGGATGTGCAAGAGCCGCGGCGTGGAACATCAAGTATTCACCGCGGCAGGATTCGATGCCGATGCTTGTTGCGGTCCCGACAAGCAGCTCATGGAATAGTGCCCAGCTCATGTTCGGGTCACGTTTGATCACGGAGTGCGGAATGGAATCGCTATCGGATGCGTTTTCATCCGGAATCCACAGGCATCGATTCCACGTACGGCGCATCTCGTCCGCCTCCCCGGGCTTGAGGTCAGAAACCATGACGATAGCCCGCAGGACCTGCAATATGACCCTGCTGTCATCGGTGCGAAGGTCTGCTTGCTGAAAGTCGAGATTTAGGTGTTGCGCATTTGTACTGGTCACGCTGCCATTCTAGGAGTCTGCTGCGAGAGGGACAATTTGGCGGGGACTTTCTACTGTTGGTGGTCAGAACGTGGTGTTCGCCCGGCTGCTAGCCTGCATCTGATTCTTGAGTCGGGAAAGACGACGATGACGCAACCGGTTGGGAGTCATAAACACCCAGCCTGCCCGATGCGCCGCAAGGTCCCGTCTGCGCCGCAGCCAGCGGGGTATCTAGTTGAGGTATAAACCGTGGTGCCCTAGCCGCCCGCGGCGATGTCCCGCAGGGCTGCCAGATGCTGCTCCCAGGTCGCTCGTCCGTCGCGTGTGAGTGAAAACCAGGTCCGTGGGCGTTTGCCCACGAACCCCTTGCGGATCTTCACGATCCCTGCGGTTTCGAGTTGGGAGGCCTGACGACTGAGGACGGAATCGCTGACCTGTAGATGGTCCCGCGCGACGGCGAATTCCGTTTCGTCGGTGCCGGCGATGGCCGCGACCAGAGAGAAGCGCACCGGGTGGGCCAGCTGGTCGGAGAGCTTCAGCCGAGGGTGCTCCTCGTTGCTGTCGGTTTCCGTGTTCATTTGCCCGCCTCCAGCCAGGCACCGATGACCGAGTTCAGCGTCAGTGCGGTGGCGATGACGATGGTGAACCACAGTTCGCCGGAAAACACGCTGGTCGTGAGAATGACACCGAGGGCCCACAGTCCACCCCAGATCGACATGAACGTCACCCAGCGCCGGGCGAAGCCTCGTTTCGTGGAGCGCCCGAAGACCAGCATGAAGGCCATGAGGATCCCGAGCCATATCAAGAGGGCGACGAGCGGCAGGACCACGGCGGACTCGTCGAATCGTCCGACGAACCAGAAGGAGATCATGGTCAGGGAACTGATGGCCCCGAGTCCCAGGAGCATGGTGATATGCGGCCAGCTGGCCCCGGCCCGGGAGGCGGACTCCAATCGGCTGGCCTCCTCCAGTAGGCCGCGTGCGGCTTCGGCGGTGGGAGGGGCGGGGGCGGTTTCCGGGAGCGGTTCCTGCGTCGCCGGTTCCAGGGACTCGCGGCGTGCGGCGGCAGTGGCCGCGGCGGAGGTGGAGGCCCAGACGGCGCCCAACAGGGCGCCGATGGACCCGGCCATGACCGGCAGTTGGGGTTTGCCGGTGATCAGGCCGAAGATGAACAGGCCCAGCATGCAGGCGATGCCGAGGGCAAAGCCGATCCATGCGTAGCGCTGGCCGTTGGCTGTCTTGTTCTCTGATGTTTGCATCTCGACTCCTGGGATGGGGCGGCTGGGCCGGAGAGCCCGACCACCTGATGCATTCAGCTTAGAAAGTACTTTCCATTCTTGCAAGTACTTTCTTGAAATGAATCAGATCCAGAGATCGGTGACGGACAGCGCCGCGGAGGCCAGCAGGTGACGCAGTGTGTTCACGGACAGGCCGATGACCGTATGCGGGTCCCCGTCGATGCCGGTGATGAAGGCCCCGCCTCGGCCATCGATCGTGAAGGCCCCGGCGCAGGGCAGCGGTTCGCCGGTGGTCACATAGGCCTCGATCTCCTCGTCGGTGACCTCGTCGAAACTGACCGACGCCGAAGTCACGGTTCCCAGGGTGGCCCCCGTGCCGCCGTCGTCTTCTTCAGTGCTGCGGTTGTCCACGAGCCAATGCCCGGTGTGCAGAACCCCGGTCCGCCCGCGCATCGCCTTCCAGCGTTCCGTGGCGACCTCGGCGGTATGGGGCTTGCCGTAGGACACCCCGTCGAGTTCGAAAACCGAGTCGCAGCCCAGGACCACGGCGCCATCTGCTGCCTCGAGGGCTGCCACCGATTCCGCCTTGGTCCGGGCCAGCAGCAACGCCATCGACGGTGCATCCAGGGAGCCACCCAGGCGCTCGACGGCCCCGGCCACGGCAGCGTCCTCATCGACATCGGAGACGATGGTCTCGAAACCGATGCCCGCGTCCGTCAGGATCCGGGCCCGCCCTGGAGACCGGGAGGCCAACACCAGCAGTGGCGGTTCCTCCTCGGTCACCTGGGCTACAGGATCGGCGTTGACGGTGTTGGGGGAGGAAGGGTCCATGCTCATGGCTCTACCGTAGTGCGTCGTCGGGGCCGTCGGCACGGTGCGCCGGATGGCGCGAACCCCCGGCGCCCGGCTCTTCGTGCCCATCGTGGTCCCCGCCATGGGGGCCATCGGAGTCGGGACCGGAGTCGGAGGTGTCGGAGGAACCTCCGGCCGTCCCTGGCGTGGCCAGCGCGGCGATCTTCGCGCCTTCGACGTCCACATCGGGAAGCACCTTGTCCAGCCACTTCGGGATGTACCAGGCGCGGCGGCCCAGCAGGTGCATGATCGCCGGGGTGATCGTCATCCTGACCACGAAGGCATCCAGCAGCACCCCGATTGCCAAGGCAAATCCGATCGCCCGGATCATCGTCAGCTCGGAAAAGATGAAGCCGGCGAAGACGCTAGTCATGATCAGTGCCGCGGAGGTAACCACCGGCGCGGAATGTGCGAACCCGGAGCGCACGGCGGCCCGCGGGCGCTGGCCGTGGACGAAAGACTCGCGCATGCCCGAGACCAGGAACACCTGATAGTCCATGGCCAGCCCGAAGAGGATTCCGATGAGCAGGATCGGCAGGAAACTCATGATCGGTCCAGGCGTCGCAACGCCGAACACCCCGGAGAGCCAACCCCACTGATACACCGCGACCGTGGCACCAAACGATGCCAAGAGGGACAGGAGGAAGCCCCCAGTGGCCAGTACCGGCACGATCACGGAGCGGAAGACCAGCAACAGCAGCACCAGGGAGAGGCCGACGACGATGCCCAAGTAGAGCGGCAACACCTCGGCGAGGCGTTCGGAGACGTCGATCTGCGCGGTGACCTGGCCGGTCAGGGCCAGATGCGAATCGGTCTCCGCTTCGATGGCCGTGGAGGCGTTGCGGATATCGGTGACTACCTGTTCGGTGGCCGGGTCGGCCGGACCCTCCTGAGGGACGATCTGCAGCACGGCGAGTGTGTTCGCGTCGTTGATGCCCACGGGAACCGCGGCGACGACGCCGTTGATGCCGCGCAGTTGATCGGCGATGTCCAGGTTCTTGGCCTCGGCTTCATCGGCGTCCAACCCTGCCGGCAGGTCCGCCAAGGCGATGATCGGTCCGTTGTAACCAGCGCCGAATTTATCGCTGAGCAGGTCGTATGCCTGGTGGGCGCTCGAATCGACAGGTTCAGCGCTGCCATCGGGAAGGGCAGTGCGTAGTTGCAGGGCCGGCACGGCCATGATGCCCAGCAGAAGAACGCCGACGACGCTCATGAGTACGGGGCGTTTGGTCACGAAGGCGCCCCAGCCGCGGTTGCCGGCGGCGTTGGGGTGGGCTGCCGAATCGGTGCCTTCGGAAGCGGGGGTGGCTTCCGGGGCGGTAGCTGCGGCGGCCTTGCGCCAAGCACGCTTGCTGACCAGCTTCGGGCCGATGATGCCCAGCAGTGCGGGTGTGAGCGTGATGGCGATCAGCACGGCCATGGCCACGGTGAAGGCCGCGGAGAGGCCCAGTACCGAGAGGAACGGAAGGGCGGGAACGGCAAGTGCCGACAGCGCGATGATGACCGTCAGGCCGGCGAACACCACGGCGTTTCCGCTGGTGCCGGTTGCCCGGCCGATGGATTCCTCGATTTCCATTCCGTCGAGGAGCTGACGGCGATGTCGGTGCACAATGAACAGCGAATAGTCGATGCCCACAGCCAGCCCGAGCATCAGTGCCAGCGCCGGGGTGATGGAGGCCATCTCGATCGCGCTGGACAGGGCCAGGGTCCCGCCGACGCCGGCGCCGACGCCGAGGACGGCCATCAGCAGCGGCAGTCCGGCGGCGACGAACGTCCCGAGCATCACCAGCAGGACGACGGCGGCGATCACCAGGCCGATGATCTCCGCCGACCCGAAGATCGTAGAGATGTCCTGGACGATTTCCGTGGAGTAGTCCACCTCGAGTCCGGTGGAGGTCGGCTCAGCCCCGATGTCCTTGATCTCATCGCGGGTCTCGGAGGTCAGGGCGTCGGCGGAGCCGGTGAAGGAGACGTTGACGGCCACGGTGGTGCCGTCCTTGGAGACGAACCGCATGCCCTCGGTGGATTCGGCCTGGCGTTGGCCCAGGGCCAGATCCTTCTTGCCTTGTTTGATGTCCTTCGCCGATTCCTCGAGCTTCTTCTCGTTGGCGGAGACCTCGGATTCCTTCGCAGAGATCTGCTGCTCGGCGGCATCGAGTTGCTTCGCCGAGGCGTCGAGCTTGGCCTGGCCCTGGTCGAGCTGCTTCTCGGTGGCCTCCAGCTTGGCGCGCTGGGCGGCAAGCTGCCGCGGCGGGATGGCTCCGGCCTGGGCCGCCCCGTCGAGTTTGGTCTTCGCTTCCTTGAGCTCGGCGCGGCCGTCGTCGATCTTGGCTTGCTCGGGTTCGAGCTTCTGGCGCCCGTCGGCGATCTCCTTCTTGGCGTCGGCGATCTGGTCCTTGCCGTCGGCCAGCTGCTGGCGTCCGTCCGCGAGCTGCTTCTCCCCGTCGTCCAGCTTCTTCTTCGAGTCCTCGAGCTTCTGCTGGGCCTCATCCAACTGCTTCTGGGTGGTGAAGGGGTTGGAGGCCTCCCGGACATCCGGGAGGCCTTCGAGCTCGTCCAACGACTGGCCGATGGCCTTCTTCTGGGCGGCGGTGAACTTCTGGCCGTCCGAGGTCTGGTAGACGATCGACCCGCTGCCCCCGGAGAATTCGGGCATCTCGGTCTTGAGTTTGTCCAGGGCCTGCTGGGTCTCGGTGCCGGGGATGGAGAAGCTGTTGGTCAGGGTCCCCATGAACGCGCCGGCCGAGAGGCCGATCGCCAGCAGGCCGACGAGCCAGGCGGAGATGACGGCCCAGCGGCGGCGGTAGGCCATGCGGCCGAGTTTATATAGGAAGGTGGCCATGACTCAGGCCTTTCGGATCTGGGCCGGATCGGCCGGGACGTTCAGGGTGGGGAAGCCGTCTCGGAGCTGGCTCAAGGCGGTGGTGAGGTAGTTCTGCAGAATGGTCAGTGAGGCATCGGAGAGATCGCCGCCGGACTGTTCGAGCCAGAAGTCGAAGGCGGCGCGCCCCGCCCCGATGATGGAGTTCGCGAAGACCGATGCGGTCAGCAGGTCGGTGGCCGGAACGCGGGTCACGATGGTCTCGACCAGGCGTCCGGCGCAGTTGTTCCAGGCCTCGAGTTCGAGCCGGTCCAACTGCGGGCTGCTGTGGGAGACGGTGACCAGTTCGGCCACGGGGCCCAATAGGCTGCGGTCGGCGATGCCGTTGAGCGCATTCACCGCCGCCGACATGATCGGCAGTTCGCGGGGTTGGTCCTCGAAGAGCTGGAGGACATGGTCCACGAAGGCCTCGGTGGGCCCGTTCAGGGCGGCTTCGAGGGAGGAGAAGTAGTTGAAGAAGGTGCGCCGGGAGATGCCGGCGGATTCGGCCACACGATCCGCGGTCACCGCGTCGAAGCCCTCGGTGCGCAGCAGCGCCATGGCGGAGTCGATGATGGCGGCACGGGTGGCCGTTTTATTGATTTCGCGGCGCGAGGGGCCGCTGCTGGGGGAGTCGGGGAGCGGATTCACGGTCATTACACTACGTGCAAGTTTGCACACCGTGCAAATTAGTGCTCAGGGTCCGGAGGAAGCGGAGGAAGCGGAGGACGCGGACGAAGCGAACGAAGCGAAGAGGGGCTCCGCACGGCGCGGTGGCGGTGCGGAGCCCCTGGGGAGTGAGCGTGCCGGAGATCAGCAGACGGTGGCGGGCTGGGCCGGTGCGGGGTCCGGGCTCTGCTCCTGCTGCGTGGCCTCGGCAGTGCGGGCGTCGTCGAACTCCTCGGCGAACGGGGTGCCGTTGCGCGGGGCGTTGTACAGATCGTGATCCAGGATGCCTTCCCGTTGGGAGACGATCACCGGGATCAGCGCCTGTCCGGCCACGTTGACCGCGGTGCGGCCCATGTCCAGGATCGGGTCCACGGCCAGCAGCAGGCCGACACCGGCCAAGGGCAGTCCCAGGGTGGACAGCGTCAGTGTCAGCATCACCACTGCGCCGGTGGTCCCGGCGGTGGCGGCGGAGCCGAGCACCGAGACGATGGCGATGAGGATGTACTGGGTGACGTCCAGGTCGATGCCGAAGAACTGGGCCACGAAGATCGCCGAGACGGCCGGGTAGATCGCGGCGCACCCATCCATCTTGGTCGTCGCGCCCAACGGGACGGCGAAGGAGGCGTAGCCGCGGGGGACCCCGAGGTTGCGTTCGGTGACGCGCTGGGTCAGCGGCAGCGTGCCGATCGATGAACGGGAGACGAAGCCGAGCTGGACCGCCGGCCAGACCCCTGAATAGTAGGAACGCACGCCCAGGCCGTGGGCCTTGACCAGGATCGGGTAGACCACGAACAGCACCAGGGCCAGGCCCGCATAGATGGCGATGACGAACTTGCCCAGCGCCCCCATGGTGTCCCAGCCGTAGGAGGCGGTCGCGTTGCCGATCAGCCCGACGGTGCCCAGCGGGGCCAGCCGGATGATCCACCACAGGATCTTCTGGATGATGGACAGCAACGAGGCGCTCAGATCCAGGAACGGCTTGGCGGCGGAACCGATCTTCAGGGCCGCGATGCCCACGGCCACGGCGATGACCAGGACCTGCAGGACGTTGAAGGACAGGCTCGTGGAGACGTCACCGGATTCGGCGACCTTGCTGCTGGTTTCCAGGCCCAGGAAGTTCTCCGGGATCAGCCCGGTGAGGAAGGCCCACCAGTCGCCGGTGGTGCCGACGTAGTCCTCCGGGGCTCCTTGGCCGGTGTTGGCGCCGGGGCGGATGAAGGTGCCCAGTCCCATGCCGATCAGCACGGCGATCAGCGCCGTGATGCCGAACCAGAGGATGGTCCGCCAAGCCAGTCGGGCGGCGTTGGTGACCTGGGCCAGGTTGGCGATGGAGGCGACCACGGCGAAGAAGACCAGCGGGATGACCGCTGCGCGCAGCAGCGAGACGTAGCTGGAGCCGATGGTGTCCAACGTGGCGCCGAGGGCGTTGGGGGACTCGGCGGTGCTGCCGGTGTATTTGGCGACCAGGCCCAGGACGACGCCGAGGACCAGGCCCGCGACGATCTGGGGACCGAAGGCGGTCGCCCAGCGGGGCAATATGCGGTGGGGTTTGGTTGATGTGCTCACGGAACGACCGTAGGGCCGGAAGGTACACCCCGAAGAGTCGATATTTCACTTTATGACGTCGCCACGGTGTGGTGGGTGGGCGCCCATGCCAGCGGATCCCTGCTGGCACAAGGGGTCGGTGGGTTCATTCCCGATCACGATGTGGCGCTTCCCGCATTTTGGTAGAGCATCACATCGCGGCGCTGACTCTCCGACATCCAGGTGTGTGGTCTCACTAGCTAAGTAGGGTTACTATCTATTATGAATGAAATCGATTGGGCATCTGAGCTGACGCGTGCGGCCTTGCCGCAAGCGGTGTTGGCTCTGCTCAAGAGTGGGCGGCGGCACGGATACGCCATGATCGAGGTTCTTCGTGATCACGGTTTCGAACGCCTCAAGGGTGGCACCCTGTATCCACTTCTGCGGCGGCTGGAAGAACAAGGGCTGGTGGCTCACCAATGGGAGCAACAAGACGCCGGCCCGGGACGGAAAGTTTTCGCACTGACCCCCCTTGGCACGAAAGAACTCGAGCGAGGACACCTTGCTTGGAGTCACATGACCGAGAAACTAGCTGTTCTTCGAACCTTACGAAAGGACGCATCATGACCTACGAGCACAACCTAGCCTTCTATCTGCGGATGCGAGGGCTGCCGGAGGCGCAGGTCTCCGAGGCTATCGATGAGGTTCGCGCTCATGTGATGAGCTCGGGGAATTCCGCCGAATCCGAGTTCGGAACCGCTGAAGACTATGCCGAGAGCTTCTCCGCGGTGAAGCGGCGGACTCTGGGCGTTCGCGTGATCACCGTCGCGGGTGTCCTGGCCATCGGCTATGTCATCGCCGTTTTCGCGCTGGGGGCCTTGACCGACGTCGATGTCAGGTCCATCACGGGTCCGGTGCTGCTGTGGCCGGCCCTGGTCGTGCTGGTGGTGGGGGTGCTCGGTGGTTTCCTGACCGACTATCTCCGATCACCGCCCCGCCCTAGACCGCATTAAAAGTGGACGACGCCGGGACCCCGTTCGGGATCCCGGCGTCGTCCACTGTGGGTCGCTCGGCCAGTGGTGCTGCCTACTGGGCCGGCAGCAGGGCCCGGCGCAGGGTGTCCAGCCCGACCGATCCCATGTTCAGCGCCTGGCTGTGGAAGGCCTTCAGATCGAAGTCGTCGCCTTCGGCCGCGCGACGGGCATCGCGGATCTGCTCCCAGAGACGCTGGCCCACCTTGTAGGAGGGGGCCTGACCGGGCCAGCCGAGGTAGCGGGTGAACTCGAATTGGCGCTGGCCCTCGGAGATGTCCAGGTGCTTCGAGAGGAAGTCGTACCCCTTCTCGGGGGTCCATGGGCCGGAACCCCAGCGGGAGGGCATCTCCAGCTCCAGGTGGACGCCGATGTCGAACACGACGCGGGCGGCGCGCATGCGCTGCATATCCAACATGCCCATATGGTCGCCCGGATCGGCCAGGTAGCCCAGATCCAGCATCAGGCGTTCGGCGTAGAGGGCCCAGCCCTCACCATGGCCGGAGACCCAGCAGGCGTTACGGCGCCAGTTGTTCAAGGTGTCCTTGCGGTACGTGGCGGTGCCGACCTGCAGGTGGTGGCCGGGAACGCCCTCGTGGTAGACCGTGGTCGTCTCGGACCAGGTGGTGAAGTCGTCCTCACCGGCGGGAACGGACCACCACATCCGGCCCGGACGGCTGAAGTCGTCGGAGGGTCCGGTGTAGTAGATGCCGCCTTCCTGGGTGGGGGCGATCATGCATTCGAGGCGGCGCATCGTTTCGGGGATCTCGAAGTGGACCCCCTCCATGGCGGCCACTGCCGCGTCGGCCTTCTCCTGCATCCACGCCTTCAAGGCTTCGGTGCCCTTGAGCTGGCGCTGCGGATCGGCGTTGAGGATCTCCTTGGCTTCGGCGATGGAGGCGCCGGCCTTGATCTGTCCGGCCACCATCTCCTGTTCGGCGATGAGCCGGTCCAATTCGGCGACGCCCCAGTCGTAGGTCTCGTCCAGGTCGATCTCGGCACCGATGAACTGCCGTGAGCACAGGGCGTAGTACTCCCGGCCCACGGCGTCCTTGGCCGGGGCGGCGGGCAGGAGTTCGGTTTCGAGGAAGTCGGCCAGGCGGGCATAGGCTGCGGCTGCCTCGGCGGTATGGGTGGATAGTTCATCGCCTAGCGTTTCCGCCGGTTCCCCGGCAGCGGTGGGTGCCTCGGCGGCGAGGGAGGTGAAGAAGCCGCCGGCCTTGGCATAGTCGCGGGTCTGCTCCATGACAATGCGGACCTGGCGCTGGGCCGCCACAAGGCCCTCGTCGCGGCTCTTGGACAGCGAGGCGATGTAGCCGTCGATGGCTGCGGAGACATTGGCGAGCCGGCCGCTGATGTGCCGCCACTGCTCGGTGGTGTCGGTGGGCATCAGATCGAAGATCGCTCGGATGTCCTGGGCCGGGCTGGCGATGTTGTTCAGCTGGGTGATCCCGGTGGCGTCGAGTTCCAGGTCGAGGCCGAGCCGTTCGCGCATGGCATCCAGGGTGATGGCATCGACGTCGTCGACCGGCTCGAGGCCTTCGAGGGCCTGGAGCGTGGTGCGGACGGCCTCGACATAGGCCTGCTGGCCGGCGGGGGAGTAGTCCGAATATCCGGTTTCGTGGCCGGGGATGCCCAGTGAGGTGGCGAAATCGGGGGCGAGGGCGATGAGGCGGTCGAAGAACCGGTCGGCGACGGCGTCGATGGCACTGGGGGCACGGGTGGCTGGAGGTGTGGCGTTCGTCATGGTGCACAGCCTAGCCGCATGTGAAGCTGGTGTTGAAGATCAGCCGCGGCCGGCGGGCGGCCCCAGGACGCCGACTAGGAGCGTCCGCTGCGCCAGGGGCCCGGTTGGCCGGCCAGGTGACGGCGCTGCCAGGCCTGGTTGCGCATCACCTCGCGACGCGAGGTGGCGGCCTCGATGCCCTGGGGCTCCCGGGCCTCGCCGGGCAGGGCGGCCAGGACCGCGGCGAGTGCGGCCACGTCGACGTCGTCCGGGTTCCCCCGGACCACCTGGAACAGCGGCGCCGGGGTGCCGGCGTCGTTCTGATGGTCGGTGGAGCCGGTCACAGCGGGATGTTTCCGTGCTTCTTCGCCGGCAACGAGGCGTGCTTATCGCGCAGGGCCCGCAGTCCGCGCACGATCTGCGTCCGGGTGTCCGAGGGGGCGATCACGGCATCGATGTACCCCAGTTCCGCCGCCTGGTACGGGTTGAGCAGTTCGGTTTCGTAGTCGTCGATGATCTCGGTACGCCGGGCTTCGACGTCCCCGCCCTCGGCCGCGACGGCTGCCAGGTCCCGGCGGTAGAGGATGTTCACCGCGCCCTGGGCCCCCATGACCCCGATCTGCGCGGTGGGCCACGCCAGGTTCAGGTCTGCGCCGAGCTTCTTGGACCCCATGACGATGTATGCGCCGCCGTAGGCCTTGCGGGTGATGACGGTCAGCTTCGGGACGGTGGCCTCGGCGTAGGCGAAGAGGAGCTTGGCCCCGCGGCGGATGATGCCCTGAAACTCCTGGTCCTTGCCGGGCAGGAACCCCGGCACGTCCACCAGGGTCAGGATCGGCAGGCCGAAGGCGTCGCAGTGGCGCACGAAACGGGCCGCCTTTTCCGAGGCGGCGATGTCCAGCGTGCCGGCGAACTGCATCGGCTGGTTGGCCACGATCCCGATGCTGCGTCCCTCGACGCGGGCGTAGCCGATCATCACGTTCGGGGCGTAGAGCGACTGCATCTCCAGGAAGGCCCCGTCGTCGACGATGTGCTCGATGACGTCACGCATGTCATAGGGCTGGTTCGCCGAATCGGGGATGAGCGCATCCAGGTCCAGATCGTCCTCGGTGACCGTCAGTTCCTCCTCGAACTCCGTCGGCGGGGCCTCCGTGAGGTTGTTGGACGGCAGGTAGTCCAGTAGTTCCTTGACGAAGTCGATGGCGTCGGATTCGTCGGCGGCCAGATAGCTGGCGGTGCCGGTGTTGGCGTTGTGCTGGCGGGCCCCGCCGAGGGTCTCTATGTCCACTTCCTCGCCGGTGACCGTCTTGATGACGTCCGGGCCGGTGATGAACATGTGGCTGGTCTTGTCCACCATCACCACGAAGTCGGTCAGGGCCGGGGAGTAGGCCGCGCCGCCGGCGCAGGGCCCGAGGATCAGGGAGATCTGCGGGACGACGCCGGAGGCGTGGACGTTGTTGCGGAAGATGTCGGCGAACATCGCCAGCGAGGCGACGCCCTCCTGGATGCGGGCCCCGCCGCCGTCGTTGATCCCCACGACCGGGCAGCCGTTGCGCAGGGCGAATTCCTGGACCTTGACGATCTTCTCGCCGTTGACCTTGCTCAATGAGCCGCCGAAGACGGTGAAGTCCTGGGAGTAGACGGCCACGAGGCGGCCATCGACCGTACCGTGCCCGGAGACGACGCCGTCGCCGAGGGGGTGCTTGGAGTCCATGCCGAAGGCGGTGGAGCGGTGCACCGCCAGGGCGTCGAATTCGACGAAGGAGTCCTCGTCCATGAGCTGTTCGATGCGCTCGCGGGCGGTGTTCTTGCCGCGGGCGTGCTGCTTTTCCACCGCCTGCGGGCCGGAGGGGGTCAGCGACTGCGACTGCCGGCGCCGGAATTCGGCGATCTTGCCCGCGGTGGTGGACAGGTCGATCTGCTCGTCCGGTGCCTGGAGGCCGGTCTCGCTCATGCGGGAGACTCCCGTCTGTTTGAAAGTAGTAGGAATGGCACAACAAGCGTGCCCTCAAGGTCAGTCTAGTGACGTGCCGCGCCGTCTCGGCTGTAGGAACCCTACAAAGTCACCGCGTGGCGCTCGGGTGGTTCCGGGCAGGAAGGGCTTGTTACTGACGGGTAACCTTCGCGGGGGATTTCCCGTAGGCTGGTCCCATGACCGAGTCACCAGCACCCCAGAACCCCGTAGCCGACGCCGCCGACGGAACCCGCCCCTTCGCAGGACGTACGGTCCTGATGAGCGGTGGAAGCCGCGGCATCGGACTCGCGATCGCCCTGCAACTGGCAGCAGGCGGAGCGAACATCGCCCTGATGGCCAAGACCGCCACGGCCCATCCGACCCTCGAGGGGACCGTCTACACGGCAGCCGAGCAGATCCGGGACCACGGCGTCGGCGCCCTGCCGATCGTCGGGGACGTGCGCAACGACGACGATGTGCAGTCGGCCGCCGAGGCCACCGTCGCCGAATTCGGAGGCCTGGACATCGTCGTGAACAACGCCTCGGCGATCGACCTCTCCTCCACCGATGCCGTCTCGATGAAGCGCTACGACCTGATGCATGACATCAACGTCCGCGGCACGTTCCTGCTGTCCAAGCTGAGCCTGGATGCGCTGCGCCGTTCGTCGAACCCCCATATCCTGACCCTGTCCCCGCCGCTGAACCTGGACCCGAAATGGGCCGGTGCCAACCTCGCCTACACCATGGCCAAATACGGGATGAGCATGACGACGCTCGGCCTGGCCGAGGAACTGCGTTCGGACGGCATCGGCGTGAACTCGCTCTGGCCGGCCACGCTGATCAACACCGCGGCGATCCGCAACATGCCCGGCGGGGAGAAGCTGGTCCTGGGCGCCCGCAAGGAATCTATCGTCGCCGATGCCGCCGCCGCCATCCTGGCCCGCCCGGCGGGCGAATGCAGCGGGAACTTCTTCATCGACGAAGAGGTCCTGCGTGCCGAGGGGGTCACCGACTTCACCGGCTACAGCATGGGAGCCCCCGAGGAGTCGCTGGTCGCCGACATGTTCCTCTGAGCCGGTTCCCGGTGGCGGGCCGCCCCGTGGCGGGGCCGGCCCGCCACCGGCACCCGGACTAGGCTGGACCCCATGAACGAACCCGCCGCCCTGCGTACCCCCCTGGATGCCGAGGCCCTGCGCCGTGAACTCGTCGCCCCCGGGACCATCGCCCGGGTGGAGGTCGTGGAATCCACGGGGTCGACCAATACCGACCTGGCCGCCGCCTTCACCGCCGCCCCCGGGGAATGGCCGCAGATCAGTGTGCTGGCCACCGATTTCCAGTCCGCCGGAAAAGGACGGATGGACCGCAGTTGGCAGGCCCCTGCCCGCAGTTCCCTGGCGGTGAGCCTGCTTTTCCGCCCGGTACCCGGAGGCCGGCCCGCCACCGCCGAGACCTACGCCTGGATGTCGATGCTCTGCGCCACGGCCCTGGCCGACACCCTGCGCGAATGCGCCGGGGTCCCCGCCGAACTCAAATGGCCCAATGACGTGATCGTCGCCGGCCGCAAGGTCGCCGGCGTCCTGGCCCAACTGGTCCCCGCCCCCGGAGGGGCCGCCGTCGTCGTCGGCTCGGGGGTCAACGTCACCCTAGAACGCGAGGAACTGCCCGTACCCACCGCCACCTCGCTGCTGCTTGAAGGGGCCCGGACCGTTGACACGACCGCCCTGCTGGAGGATTACCTGCGCCGGGTCTCCGCCCTCTACACCGGGTTCCTGCGGGCCGGCGGCCGGGCGGGGGACGCGATCGACGGGGGAGCCACCTTGCTCGAACGGGTGGCCCGGTCCATGGCGACGATCGGGGCGCCCGTCAGGGCCGAACTGCCCTCGGGGGAGAGCGTGGAAGGCACCGCCGTCGGTTTGGAGCCCGACGGGGCGCTGAGCGTGCAGACGGCCGACGGGACCCTGACCGCCATCCGGGCCGGGGACGTGGTGCACCTGCGTCGCACCGACGGACGCTACGCCTGATCCGGGCCATCGGTGCTGCCGCCTAGACTTGGAACCGACGTGGGCGAGCAGGATCCACGCGAGGGAAGGGACAGCGGATGAGGCTGCGACTGGCAGAGAACGAGTGGGTGATCGTCAAGACCCGGGCGCACCGCCGTGTGTTGAACCGTCCCGCCGTCGTCTTCGTCATCCTGACCGCACTGAGCGCCTTCGCCCTGGGCACCCTGACCCGCAACGACCTGCCGGAGGCCGTGGAGCAGACCGTCCCGTTGCTGCAGGTGGTCATCCCGATCGTGGCCGCGGTGCTCCTGCTGGCCTGGTGCATCATCCCGGTGGTTCGATGGAGACGGACGCTGGTCTTTTTGACCAACGAACGGATCGTGGTGCGCCGGGGGGCCGGGGCCAGGAACCAGTGGGAGTTGCCGCTGGCCTTCGTACGGACCCTGAAGACCAGCCAGAAACTCGTTGAACGGGCGAGCGGCTCGGGGGCCCTGGTGTTGGAGACCGCCAACGGGCCGGTACGCATCCCGCATCTGCCGCGGATCGAACGCGTCAGGGAGCTGGTGGTGACCACCATTGAGCGTTTACCCAGATCCATGGGGTTCGATGGTGTAGAAATTGGTACGGAGGAACACGTGGATGGGATCGGACATGGATGATGGGCAGGACGCCGGTGGTCAGCGGGCGGAAAGCGCCCCGACACCGGGACGGGAGCCCCTGCCCAGAACCGCGGCCCTCCCGATCCTGCCCCCGGCGCCCTGGCAGCGGGCCGGGGAAACCGGCCCCGGGCAGGAGCCGGCCGACCCCGAAGCGGTGGAGCCGGTCACCGACCGGGCGGATCCGGAAAGTGCCGACCTGGAACCACCCGATCACGGTTCGACGCCGACCGGGACGTCCACCGGGAGCCTGCCGCAGCTGAGCCCCGATGCCGGCCCGGAAACCCGGGCCCTGCCGCTGGCCCAGGCGTTGGAACGCGAAAAGGTCAAGGAATCCGCCCAGGACCTGGAGAAGCTGTTGCTCGGGGCCAAACGCACCATGCGCCGTCGCGAGGCGGCCGCCGCGGCGGGGATCTCGCTGCTCAGCGCCCGCAAACTCTGGCGCGCCCTGGGCTTCCCCAACCTCGGGGACGACGACGTCGCCTTCACCGAGGTGGACCTGGAAGCCTTGCGCACGATCGTGGGCAACGTGCGCAGTTCGGTGCTGACCGAGGAGGCCGCGGTCTCCATCACCCGGTCGATCGGGCAGATGACCGACCGGATGGTCGTTTGGCAGATCGAGGCACTGGTGGAGGACATGGTCCAGAACCAGGGGGTCAGCGACCCCGAAGCCCGGCGACGGTTGGTGGACCGCCTCCCGGATCTGGTGGATCCGCTGGAGAAGCTCCTGGTCTATTCCTGGCGCCGCCAGCTGAACGCTGCGGTCCACCGGTTGGGGGTCCGCGCCGAAACGGGGCTGGCCTCCAGCGAAGAGGGCCGCGACGGCAGCGAGGACGACGCCCCGTTGCCGTTGGCCCGCGCCGTAGGCTTCGCGGACCTGGTCTCCTACACCTCGCTGTCGCGCCGGATGAACGAACGCACGCTGGCCCAGACCGTGCAGCGCTTCGAGAACAAATGCGCCGAGATCATCTCCATCGGTGGGGGACGGCTGGTCAAGACCATCGGCGACGAGGTCCTCTTCATCGCCGAGACCCCGCAGGCCGGGGCCCAGATCTCGCTGACCTTGGCCACCGAATTCGCCGACGACGACTTCCTGCCCAAAGCGAGGGTCTCCATCGTCTGGGGGCGCATCCTCTCCCGGCTGGGTGATGTCTACGGGCCCACCGTGAACCTGGCCTCGCGGCTGACGGCGCTCGCGGACCCCGGCACCGTCTGGACCGATTCGGTCACCGCGGGCACCCTGGAAGGCGACGACCGCTTCGTCCTGGACCCCCAACCGACCACGCAGGTCCGTGGTTTCGGGGACATCAACCCCGTGGTCCTGTCCATGGGGGAGGGCGCCGGGCTGGTCCTGGACTGAGCCCGCCCGCCCCGGGATGGGGAGTTCTCCCCATGGGCCGGATTTCCTCCATCGGTTAGGATCTAGGGTGGCTGGTTCTGCTTCCCGCTGGGGGCCGAACAAAATCTGACGTTGATGAGGAACTACACGTATGTCCCGATGGGGTGCGAATCCGGGCAAAAGCACGGGTTTCAAGGTGGCAGCCGTGTCAGCGGTCTCCGCCTTGGCGATCACCGGGGCCGTCATCTATCCGGGATTCAAGACCGCTGACGTCGATCTGAACGACGGCGGCGTCTGGGTGGTGAACAAGGAACTCAACAAGGTCGGACACCTCAACTACGAGTCCAAGGTGCTCGACGGCGGGGTGCTGACCCCGTTGCCCGATTACGATCTCGAGCAGGATGCCGAGCATGTCTTCGTGCGCAACCTCGACCAGGGCGCCTTGACCACGATCGACCCGGCGATGGTCCAGTTCGCCGACGACAACGCCCTGCCTGCCAACTCCTCCTTCTCCTACGGTTCCGGGGTCGTTTCGGTCACCGACGCCGACCACGGCATCGTCTATGCCACCGCCACCGAGCACCTCGGGTCCTTCGCCTCCCAGGACACCCCTCCGTTGCTCGATGCCAAGGGCCAGGTCCTCACCGCCGTCGGCGCCGACGACACGGTATGGGCCGTCGACGTCGAGGCGCAGAAGTTCTTCAGCTGGGTCCCGGAATCGGACGGCAGCTTCACCCAGGACAGCGAACAGGACGTCGAGGCGCTCGGGGATGCCTCCGCGGCACAGCTCAGCGTCGTCGGGGACACCGCGGTGCTCTTCGACGAGAAGACCGGACGGGTCACGATGTCCACGGGCAAGACCAGCACCGTCGTGGACCCGGAGGGGGGCCAGCTCCAGGCCCCCGGACCCGATACCGACCATGCGGTGATCGCCCTGGGCAATAAATTGGCGGATGTCCCGCTGGGAGGAGGGGACGCCGACTACCTGCCATTGGAAGCCGGCGGGACCGCCATCCAGCCGGTCAGGGTCGGGGAGTGCACCTACGCCGCCTGGCAGTCAAGCGCCCAATACGTGCGCGATTGCGACGACGACTCCCAGGACGTGAACCGGCAGGTGCCCGATCTGCCGGCCGGCTCGGATCTGCAATTCCGGGTCAACCGCGACGTCGTCGTGCTCAACGACGTCACCTCCGGCCAGGTGTGGCTGGTCAACGACGGCATGCAGATCGTCAGCAACTGGAGCGATCTGGAGCCGCCCAAGGGCAAGGGCGAGGCGAAGAAGGAGGACTCCAAGGAGGTCACCGACGCCATCGAACTGCCCAACCGGACCGAGAAGAACAAGAAGCCCATCACCAAACCCGACTCCTTCGGCGTCCGGGCAGGACGCACCACGGCCCTTCCGGTGTTGTTCAACGACGTCGACCCCGACGGCGACCTGCTGACCGCTTCGTTGGAAGGCAAGCAGCCCACGATGGGCACCCTGCAGCAGATCAACGACGGCACCGGGTTCCAGATGGTCGTCCCCGAGGACGCCACCGGCAGCACCTCCTTCACCTACCGGGCCAATGACGGCCGGGGCGGCGAGGCGACGGAAAAGGCCACCGTACGGGTCGTCCCCGAGGACGAAAACCACAAACCCAGCCAGGAACGGGTCACCACGCTCCGGGTCCAACAAGGCGAATCGGTCACCCAGAACATCCTGAGCGACTGGATCGACCCCGACGGCGACGACCTCCAGCTGCTGGGCGGTTCCAGCGATGACAAGGACGTCATCCGCGTCCGCCCCGATGGCGCCTTGACCTTCCAGGACAACGGCAAGAAGGCCGGCCGCAAGGAAATCACCGTGCAGGTCTCCGATGGGCGCGAGGGCGCCCAGGGGCGTGTCGTGGTGGAGGTCCTGCCCAAATCGGCGACCCCGCCGGTGACCGCGACCGACCATGTGACGGCGAACGTCGGCGAGGAGGTGACGTTCTCCCCGTTGAAGAACGACGCCGATCCCGGCGGGGCGGAGCTGCGCCTGGCCACCGTCGAATCGGTCAACGGCGTGGACGTGGACAGCAACCCCGACACCGGCACGGTCACCATCCGCGGGGAACGCACCGGGACCTTCTATGCCAAATACGTGGCCACCAACGGCCCGGCCAGTGCCCCCGGACTGGTGCGCATCGACATCAAGGATCCCGAGCAGAACTCCGGCAACCCGGTCGCCGTCCGCGATGTGGCGCTGCTGCCGGCGGGCCAGGACGTGCTGGTGAACGTGCTGGGCAACGACTCCGACCCTGCCGGGGGGGTCCTGGTCCTCACCGGGGCCGAAGCCCCCGACGACGCGCCGTTCACCGTCTCGGTGGAACGCAACAGCTTCGTGCGGATCACCGATGTGCGTGGACTGACCGAACCGATGAAGGTCCAGTACACGGTCTCCAACGGCAGCGGGGTCTCCACCGGGGAGATCAACGTGATTCCCGTTCCGGCACCACCCAAACTCGATCCGCCCCGACCGAACACCGACGACGTCGTCGTCCGGGCCGGTGACGTGGCCACGGTCGATGTGCTGGAGAACGACCTGCACCCCAACGGCGCGGATCTGACCCTGCTCCCCGAACTGAAGGAAGCCGACGACCTGGGAGCGGGATCGCTGATCAGCGTCGCCGATGACACCGTCCGTTTCCGTGCCGGTGAATTCGACGGCAAACCACATAACGTCTCGGCCGTCTATACCGTGGCCGGACCCGACGGGCAGGAAGCCAACGCCCGGGTGAACTTCCACGTGAAGCCGGTGGACGTGGCCGATAACGCCCCGCCCTCACCCGAACAGATCGTCGGACGGGTCTTTGCCGGCGGGACCACCGCCATCGCGGTCCCGTTGGGCGGAATCGACCCCGATGGGGACTCGGTGACGCTCGTCCAGCTCGGGGGTGCCCCGAAGCTGGGCTCGGCGAAGGTCAAGGGCTCGGCGATCGAATACACGGCCAGCAAGAACTCCAGCGGTACCGACGTGTTCTCCTACGTCGTTGAAGACCGGTTGGGGGCCCGGGCGACGGGCACCGTCATGGTCGGCGTCGCCCCGCTGTCCAACACCAATAATCCGCCGGTGGCCGTGAACGATTCCATCACGGTGCGTCCCGACCGGCCCGTGGCCGTGGACGTCATGGACAACGACACCGATCCGGACGGCGACCAGATCACCCTCATCGACGATCTGCAGACCTCCAACGGCGTCGACGCGAAGGTCTCCAACGGGCGGATCGTGGTGACCTCCCCGAAACAGAAGGGCTCCTTGTCCGTCAGGTACAAGATCACCGATGGTCGGGGCGGGACCGCCAGCGCCACGTTGACCGTCGAATCGGATCCCGAAGCCAAGCTGCTGGCCCCGATCGCCCGCGACGATCATGCCTCGATGCAGGAGGTCGTCGGCAAGGACGACGTCACCCTGCCCATTCTCGAGAACGACGAGGACCCCGATGGGCGCATCGACGATCTGAAGGTCACCCTGCCGGATGAGCCGGCCACGGCCCACGTCACCAAGGACAACCAGCTCAAGGTCAAGCTCGGCGACGACTCCCAGGTCATCGCCTACACGATCACCGACCAGGACGACCTGTCTTCCACGGCCTTCGCCATCGTCCCGGGCGTCGGCGGCGCGCGGCCGGTGCTGCGCAGTGACAAGCCCCAGGAAGTGATGGCCGGGGAGAGCCTGAAACTCGATCTCGAAGATCTGGTCCAGGTCCGCGACGGCCACCGGCCCCGGTTGACCGATGAATCCAAGGCCTCCTCGGTTCCGGAGAACGACGGGGAACTGGTCCGCTCGGCCACGGAACTCACCTTCAAGGCCGCCGAGGACTATTCGGGCCCCGCCTCGGTGACCGTGGAGGTCACCGACGGGTCCGGGCCCGACGACCGCGATGGCCTGGACAGCATGATCTCCATCCCGATCAAGGTGCTGCCGCGTCCGGAGGACAACGAACCTCCGACGATCCAGTCCAATTCGCTCGACGTGGCCCAGGGGGAGGACCCTGCCCGGTTGGATCTGAGCCAGATCGCCAGCGACCCCGACGAGGACGAGCTGGAGTTCTCCGTCGGGGAACAGGACCTCGAGGGGGTGGAGACCCAACTCGTGGACGGCCACTTCCTCACCGCTTCCGCCGACGTGAAGACCCCCAAGGGCACCCAGGGATCGGTGAAGGTATCGGTGACCGACGGGCACAACGACGCGGTCTCGGCGAACATCACCTTGAACGTGCTCGCCTCCACCCGTGAACTGCCCGATGCCGTGGACGACACCGTCAAGGACGCGCACCAGGGCAGGACCGAGACGGTCCCGGTCCTGGAGAACGACCACAACCCGTACGCGGACCAGGGCCCTCTGGAGATCATCAGCGTCACCGGCGAAGAGGGCGAGGGCACGGCGGAGATCCGCGGCGACCAGCTGGCCATCACCCCGGCCGAGGACTTCGTGGGGACGTTGCGCGTCCTCTATACGATCGGGGACATCACCGAGGACCCGGACCGCCAGGTCAACGGCACGGTGACCCTGAACGTCAAGGGCAAACCCGAGGCCCCCGGCCTGCCGCTGGTCGAATCCACCGGTGATTCCAAGGCCGTGCTGAGTTGGGATGCCCCGTCCAACAACGGCTCTCCGATCGAGTCCTATACGGTGACCGGCGACGGCGTGGAGCAGAACTGCGACACCACCACCTGCACGATCACCGGGCTGGAGAACGACCACGTCTACAACTTCTCCGTGACCGCCACCAACGCGGTGGGCGAATCAAGTGCCTCCGCGTCCTCGGCCGATGCCCGGCCCGATGTCGAACCGGAGCAGCCGGCCGCACCGAACAGCACCTCGGGGGACGAGCAGGCGACGGTGAACTGGGACAAGCCGGTCAGCCACGGCTCGGCGGTGACCAGCTACACGCTGGAGATCTCCCCGGCACCGGCCACCGGGGTCAGCCAGGTCACCGGGGTCACCGGGACCAGCCACACCTGGAAGGGCCTGAAGAACGGGGTCTCCTACCAGTTCCGGGTCAGGGCGGTGAACAAGGCGGACAAGCCTTCGCAGTGGAGCAGCTATTCGGCCTCGGTGATCCCTGCAGGCAAGCCATTCCAACCCAACGCCCCCGTCGCGGTCCGTGCCGATTCGGCGGTCAACGGCGGGGTGGTCGACGTGAGTTGGAAGGCCCCCGGGAACAACGGGGCACCCATCCAGGGCTACACGCTGAAGGTGAAGGAGGGAGGATCAACGGTCAAGACCATCGGGGGGATCTCCTCGGGGACCACCCAGCAGACGGTCACCGGCCTGAAGACCACCGGGTCCTACAGCTTCTCCGTCACGGCCGAGAACAAGGTCGGCACCTCGCCGGCCAGCGGCAAGTCCACGGCGGTCACGCCCTATGGCCGGCCCAAGTCCATCGGCAAACCCACGGCCCAGGCCACGGGAACGAACAACAAGGTCAAACTCTCCTTCAAGAAGCCGGGAGCCAACGGCTCATCCATCACCGGCTACCAGTACTCCACCGACGGAGGCTCCTGGAAGAAGCTCGGCGGCCCCGGTTCGGTCGTGACCACCAACAAGAACGGGGCCTCCCACTCGTGGCGGGTCAGGGCGCTCAACGCGGCAGGGGCCGGGGACGCGAGCCCCGGCTCGAACAGCACCAGTTCCTACGGCCCGCTGCGCGACGGCGGCGGACGGTCGAAATCGAACACGAAGGATTCGATCTCCTTCAAATGGAACGGGAAGGCCGATTCCTACGCCAACGGCCGCAAGGCAACGCTCAAGGCATCGATCGATGGCGGGGTGGGGGCGGTGAACGCCGGCCAGGGCCGCCATAGGATCGGGAGCCTGGATCAATATAAGAAACAGACCCGGACCCTGACCATCACGGCCACGGATACCGAAGGACAGAAGAAGAGCTGGACGGTCAAGGAAACGTCGAAGGCAGAGAAGAAGCCGGAGCCGACCAAACCATCGGTCAAGCTGGTCTCGGGTAAGCCGGTCTCGGATCCACGGTGCAACCAGGAATGCTACATGTTGAAGGTCGAACTGAAGGAATTCACCGGCAAATATGCGGGAACCTGGACGGCCAATTGTCACGACGACGGCGGCAGCAACCGGTTCAACGACTACCAGTCGAAGGTGACGGTCGACGGAAAGAAGACCAAGGAACTCACCTGTTTCCACGGGGCCAACCACCAGATGCCGATCTCGGTGGAACTCTTCAAAGGCAATCTGACCGTCTGGTCGGACGAGGTGACCACATGGCCGAAGAAATAGCAGGACCGCCACCCCACCGTCGAGCAGGAACAGCAAGCGAGGACCCACGAAAATGACAATGACCAACGAACAGGCCGAATGGTTTGCCGGTACCTTCGAGAAACTGGTGGCCAATATCGGTCAGGCCATCCTGGGCAAACCCGAGGTGATCAAATTGATCCTCACGGCCATGCTCTCCGAAGGCCATGTGCTGCTCGAGGACGCCCCGGGCACCGGCAAGACGATGCTGGCCAGGTCGTTGGCCGCCACCGTGCAGGGCTCCAATTCGCGGATCCAGTTCACCCCCGACCTGCTGCCCTCGGATGTCACCGGCATCACGATCTACGACCAGAAGAGCCAGCTCTTCGAGTTCCACCAGGGGCCGATCTTCGCCAACATCGTGCTGGCCGACGAGATCAACCGTGCCTCGCCGAAGACCCAGTCGGCACTGCTGGAGGTCATGGAGGAGGCCCGCGTGAGCATCGACGGGACCACCTACACCCAGGAGCGGCCCTTCATGGTGATCGCGACCCAGAACCCGATCGAGCAGGCCGGGACCTACCGGTTGCCCGAAGCACAACTGGACCGCTTCCTGATCAAGACCTCCATCGGCTACCCGGACCGCGCCTCCACGGTGGACCTGCTCTCCGGCTCCTCCACCCGGGACAGGTCGCTGGCCCTGAAACCGCTGATCACCACCAGCGCCATCGCCGACATGGCCGATCTGGCAACCAGCACGCATGTCGACGAGTCCGTGTTGAACTACATTGCCGAACTCACCGAGCAGACCCGTGAGGCCGAGGAGACCCGGTTGGGTGTCTCGGTCCGTGGCGCCCTGGCCATGGTCCGTGCCGCCAAGGTCTGGGCCGCCTCGGAGGGACGGAACTACGTGCTGCCCGACGACGTGAAGGAACTCGCCCCCTACGTGTGGACGCACCGGTTCGTGATGGACCCCGAAGCAGAGTTCGCCGGGGCCACCCCGGAGTCCGTCCTGGCCCGCATCCTGTCCGTGACCGCGGCACCGCAGCAGCGCGCCGACGCCGATTCCCGCGCCTAGCCCGGTCCGGAAGGCAGATACCCCAGCATGAGCACCCCGACTCAGGACTCCGGCCGCCGGTCCGCCCGGACCCGGTCCTCCCGGTTCCCCGGCGCCGCCGGATGGTTCCGGCGCCGGCGTGGGCCCGGCAGCCCGCGCCGGGCCCGGCCCACGGCAGCAAGGCGTTCCCGCCTGCATCCGGCGTCCCTGTCGGCCCAGATCGGCCAGCTCATCAAACTCGAGGTCCAGCCGCTCTGGCAGCGGCTGAGCGGGTGGGTCCGGCCGAAGATCGAACCGGCCACCGAGGTGGTCAGCCCGCTGGGGTGGCTGCTGGCCGCCGTCGTGCTGGTCCTGGCGTTGCTGGGAGGGATGTTCGGTTGGCAGGAAGCCAGGATCGCCGCCCTCATGGGGGCCCTGCTCCTGCTGCTGGCCATCGCCTTCATCCTGGGCCGTTCGGTCTTCCGGGTCAGCCTGGACCTGAACCGGACCCGGGTGGCCGTGGGGGACCGGGCCGTGGGCGGGCTGGAAGTGCAGAACGCCTCGGGCAAGACCCTGCTTCCGGTGTCCATGGAACTGCCGGTCGGGACCTCCACCGCATTCTTCAGGATCCCGCGGCTGGCGTCCGAGGCCGCCCACGAGGAACTGTTCACCATCCCCACCCACCGCCGGGCCGTCATCGCCGTCGGCCCGGTGCGGTCCATCCGGCAGGATCCGTTCGGGCTACTGCGCCGTCAAGTGAAGTGGACCGAGGAACAGGACCTGTTCGTCCACCCGGCCACCACGGCCCTGGGCGGGACCAGCTCCGGGTTCATCAAGGACCTGGAAGGGGAACCGACCCGGGTGCTGTCCTCCTCGGACGTCTCCTTCCATGCCCTGCGCGACTATGTCCCGGGGGATGACCGGCGCCATATCCACTGGAAGACCACCGCGCGCACCGGCGAGCTGATGATCCGCCAATTCGAGGAGACCCGGCGCTCCCATCTGGCCATCGCCCTGTCCACGAACACCGCGGAGTACGCGGCCCCGGACGACTTCGAACTCGCGGTCTCGGCGGCCGCCTCGATCGGGCTCCAGGCGGTCCGCGAGCAGCGGAACCTCTCGGTGGTGACCCAGACCGGACCGTTGCGGACCGAGACCGGACGGAACCTGCTCGACGACTGCACCCGGGTGGAGGCCAGGCCCCGGCGCAGCGATCTGATCGACCTCTCACGCACCACCAATGATGCGGTCCCCAACGCCTCGGTCTTCTTCCTGGTCACCGGCACCGTGGCGACCCCGGGGCAACTGCGCCAGGCCAGCACCCATGTTCCCGTGGGCGTCCGGGCCTTCGCGGTGCGCTGCGGCACCGGACAGGAACCGGCCCGGGCAACCATCGGGGACCTGACGGTGATCACCGTCGGTCAACTCAGCGAGCTGCCACTGATCCTGCACCAGGTGGCCTCATGAGCGCCCCCGCCTCCTGGCGCGCCCACCTGCCCTCCGCCCACCGCGCCATCGACGCCGTGGTCCTGCTCGTCTGCCTGGGGCTGGGCGTGCTGGGCTTGCATGCCGCGTTCGGCGGCGATGTCCACTACCTGCTGGCCGGGATCGGTGGCGTGGTGCTCGGGTTGGTCCTGGCGCACGTCATCGTCCGCTACCGCTGGGGGTTCCTGTCTGCGGCGGGCGTCGGCATCGCGGTATACCTGATCGCCGGAACGCCCTTGGCGACCCCCACCGAAGCCACGTCCGGGTTCCTGCCCAATTTCGAATCACTGCGCACCCTGCTGGCCGGCGTCGTCCTGTCCTGGAAGGACGTGCTCACCGTCGCCCCGCCGGTGGGCCTGCGGGCGGGCATGCTGGTGGTCCCGTTCCTCAGCGCCTACGTCACCGCCCTGCTCGCCGGATTGCTGGCCTGGAGGTTCCGTTCACCGTTCTGGGCCACGATCCCGGTCGCCGTGATGTTCATCGTGGGCATCATCTTCGGGACCCGGGACGTGCCGTTGCCGTTGCTGCGCGGGCTGGTCCTGGTCATGGCGCTGGTCTGCTGGTTGGCCTGGCGCCGGCAGGTGGATCGTGCCGCGGGGCTGGACCAGCCGGCAGGGCACGACGGCGGCTCCGGCTCCACCATCCGGCCGGGTCTGCGTCGGATCGGCTCCGGGGCCGTGGTCCTGATGGTCGCCGGTGGGCTGACGGCCATCGCCTCCCCGGCGTTGGACGGCGGGCCATCCCGACAGGTACTGCGCGACGCCGTCGTCCCCCCGGTGGACCTGTATGACTACCCGAGCCCGTTGATGAGCTTCCGCAACTATGCCAAGGACAATGCCGACGAACCGCTGCTTTCGGTGACCGGGCTGCCCGAGGGCCAACGGGTCAGGTTGGCGGCGCTGGACAGCTACGACGGCATGGTGTTCGACGTCGATCCGCGCTCGGGCGGGAACTTCACCCCCGTCGGGGACGTCGGGCAGGTCAATTCCTCCGCCGCCGAGGACCCGTTGCGGTCCCGCGGGTCACTGGACATCACCATCGAGGGATACCACGGGGTCTGGCTGCCTGCCGGCGGCAAGCTCCTGGGCCTGGACGTGGCCGGGGAACGCTCCGAGGAACTGGCCCGTTCGCTGTTCTACAACGACGACGCCGAAACCGCGCTGTCGACCACCGGTCTGCGCACCGGGGATTCCTATACGGCGGCGGTGGAGTACCCGGTGCAGATCGATAGGAAGAAGCTGCAGGACTACGGACTCTCCGACGTGACGATGCCCAAGCTGGCCAATGTCCCGCAGGTCGTTTCGGGCAAGGCCGCGGAGATGGCCGGGGACGAAAAGACCGGGGTGGAACGTGCCGCGGCGATGGAGGGGATCCTGCATGAGACGGGATACTTCTCCAACGGCAAGGAAAACGAGGTACCCAGCCTCTCGGGCCACGGGGCGGCGCGGATCGCCTCCTTGCTCGATGCCGACTCGATGATCGGCGACGACGAACAATACGCGGCGGCCATGGCCCTGATGGCCCGGGACCAGGGCATGCCGGCCCGGGTGGTGATGGGGTTCTACCCGGAGAAGTACGATCCGGCGGGCACCGTGCAGATCAAGGGCGAGGACGTCCACGCCTGGGTGGAGATCGAGTTCGAGAATGTCGGGTGGGTGGCGTTCACCCCCACCCCGGACAAGGACAAGGAACCGACCCCGCCGCAGCAGGAACCCCAATCGGTTCCGCAACCCCAGGTGCTCCAGCCGCCCCCACCGCCGCAGGACAAGGCGAAGCTTCCCCCCGAGACGGCTCCCGATCCGCAGGACGCGGACGATTCCAACGAGGAGTTCTGGGCCTTCTGGGGTCCGATCCTCACGGTCACGTTGAGCATCGTGATCCCCCTGTTCATCCTGATGCTTCCGTTGCTGGTGGTGGCCTTCCTGAAGCTGCGCCGGCGCAAACGCCGGTTCGGAACCGGTGGGCCGGGAAACCGGTTGAGCGGTGGCTGGAACGAGGTCATTTCCCTGGCCACGGACCTGGGGGCCCGCCCCGAGTCCTCGGGCACCCGCCGGGAGAACGCCAGGGCGTTGGGCCGAGGCTTCCCCGGCACGACGGAGACCACCACCGAATTGGCCCACCGGGCCGATGCCGCGGTCTTCGGATCCGCGGTGCCCACCGAGGCCCAGATCGTCGATTACTGGAACCTGGTCGATGAGCAACTTGCCGGCATGAGTTCCTCGGTAGGATTCTGGGGGCGCATGAGAGGCAAGTACTCCCCGCGATCACTGGTCCTCGATGCCACGGCCCGCATCAACGCCCGCCGGGCCCAACGCGGGTCAGGGCAGCAAGATATCCGTACAGTAGAAACCCCCGAGGAAAAGGAGTAGCCGGTGGCCCAGAACCTGAACCTGGCCAACGCCGTGGCCGCGAAACGACTGGTTGCCGGTCTGCTGGACATCGTTCCGGTGCTCCTGGCGATGATGATCTACTTCAGCGCCACCTCCTCCACGTTCAGTGGGGCCGGCTACCTCAGCACCGGCGAGCTCCTCGCCGAGACGGCCACCGTCTCGATGGTCCTGACCGTCTTCGTCCTGGCCTACGCGGTGGTCCTCTGGGGCTGGGAAGCGGGCACGGGCAAGACCCCTGGCAACCTGGCACTGGGCCTGCGCACCGCCGACGAGGACGGTTTCGCCCCCGGCTGGGGCAAGGTCTTCATTCGCCGTGCCCTGGTGTGGATCTCCGGGATCGTCCCCGTGGTGGGCCCGATCATCATGCTGCTCTCCAACCTCTGGGATCCGAACCACCAGCGCCAGGGCTGGCACGACAAGGCCGCCCACACCCTGGTGGTCGACGTGAACCAGGGGCGCAACCCGTTGCTGACCGGTGGCCTCTTCGGCCCCTCGGCCTTCGCCCCCGGAGGAGTCACCGCCCCCGGCCAGCCCGGACATCCCGACTACGGTTCCGGCCAGGCGGAGTGGCCGGCCCTGGCCCAGGAGACGGCCGGTGGCCCGATCACCGGGGTCCCCGGAATGAACCCGCAGCCATCGGGGGCGGCTTCCGCCGCCGCGGCCGGTCCGCCCGGGCCCCGCGCCCCGATGCCGGCCCCCGCTGCTGCCCCACCGGCAGCCGTTCCGGCAGCACCGCCCGCCGCCGCCCCGCCGGCCCCCGAACCAGTGGCCCCGGCCGCGGGTGGGGAACCCGTCGGTGTGGATGAGGACGAGGCCGAGTACACCCAACTGCGGTCGGCGGCCGTGGCCCAGGCGGTCCACGGGGCCCGCCTGCGCTTCGACGACGGCCAGATCATGGTGCTGGAATCCACGGCACTGATCGGCCGCAACCCCGCAGCCCAGGACGGGGAGGACGTCGCCGAACTGTTCAACTACGCGGATATGGGCCGTTCGGTCTCCAAAACGCATTTGCATCTGGCCGCCGATAGTTCGGGGCTCTGGGTGACGGACCGCAACTCGACCAACGGCTCGGGCATCACCGGGACGGACGGAATCCGGAAGCCCCTGGCTGCCGGCCAGTCCCAGCATGCCGAGTATGGTGAAACCGTGTACTTCGGCGACCGTTATTTCGTAGTGAGCCCCGCATGAGCGGGGCGGTTCCCCGACCCTCCGACGGCCAGGTGGCCTTGGAGGTCGGGTTGGCCAGTGATCGTGGACTGCGTCGTCCGCTCAACGAGGACTCCGTGCTGGCCGAACGGCACCTTTTCGCGGTGGCCGACGGCATGGGCGGGCACGAGGCGGGAGAGGTGGCCAGTAGCATCTGCGTGGCCACCTTCGCGCAAGGGCAGGAGGCTGCAGGTGACTGGCTGACGCCGGAGGATCTGCAGCAGTTCATGGTCTCGGCCGATCTGGCGATCCGTGAGGCGGCAGCATCGCGTGCCGGCACCACGGTGACCGGGGCCGCCCTGGTCCGCCAGGGGGAAGCGGTGTATTGGTTGGTCTTCAACGTCGGGGACTCGCGGACTTATCTGCTCTCCGGCGACCAGTTCCGCCAGGTGACCGTGGACCACTCCGAGGTCCAGGAAATGGTTGACCGGGGGGAGATCACCGCCCAGGAGGCACTGACTCATCCCCGCCGCAACGTCATCACCCGGGCGTTGGGTACCGGGGAGGACAGCGAAGCCGATTTCTGGATGCTCCCGGCCCGGCCCGGGGACCGGCTCCTGATCTGTTCGGACGGGCTCACGAACGAAGTCGGTGACGGGGCGATCCGCGATGTGCTGCTGGCCCGGACGCCGGCCCAGATCGCCGTCGATGACCTGTTGCAGGCAGCGCTGCGCTCCGGCGGCCGGGACAACATCTCCTTGGTCATCGTCGATGTGGAACTCGAACACGACGACGACGAGTTCACCGATACCGCACCGCGGGACGCGATCGAAAGCGACCACACCCAACCGCGCCCGGAGGATGAGGGGCAATGAGCATGCGGATCACCTACATCCCCGGCCCCTGGTGGGCGCTGGTGCGGGGTGGCCATCTGGTACTGCTGCCCGAAGACACCGACCCGGAACACC
This sequence comes from Arthrobacter sp. AOP36-A1-22, assembly GCF_052377615.1. NCBI lineage: Bacteria > Bacillati > Actinomycetota > Actinomycetes > Micrococcales > Micrococcaceae > Arthrobacter > Arthrobacter sp. AOP36-A1-22. The sequence goes on along the minus strand of NZ_JBQSWX010000014.1, from coordinate 58,888 downwards.
TCGACCACCTCTGGCAGGCACTCGAGGGCACGCCCGGGGTGGAATCCCTGCTGTCGGCGGTGCTCTCGGCCCGGGGGTTGGCCCTGACGGGGATGGCCCCGTTCGGGATCATCAGCCTGGAAAACGATGTGCATACGATCCTGCGCGGCCCGGTCTCGATGGCTGCCGAAGGCCGTGAACTGAGCACCCATGTCAATGGTCTCGGCGTCACCACCTGGATGGAACGTCGCATCCCGAACCAGGAGAGCCTCAGCCTGGCCCTCGATGACGTACTGCGCCAGAACGACGGCGACGAACTGCATTGGGTGCCGATCGTGGAGGGAATCGTCCCCTTCGGTCGCCTGCAGGTCGAACTCCCCACCGATGCCCCGGGAAACATCGAGCCGCTCTCGGCCCCGGAACAGGACGAGAGGCCAGGGGAACCAACCGAAACCGGGCCCGCGATCGAGGCCGCTGCCGCCCCCGCGGACGATGACCAGGCCGATCCGGAGACCGCAGCAGCGGTGGAACCCAGTGCCGCTGCGGAAACTGAACCAGCCGCGGAACCCGAAGCCGAGCAGGACCCCGAGGCGGAGGCGGATACGATCGGTGCGTCGGAGCCGGCGGACCCGCAGGAGCGGGGCGCCGACGCTGCGGAGGAGGTCGTCTCGGCCGAGGAGGCCGACGAAACGAACACCGTCCTGTCCCCGGCCGCCCGCGAAGAGGCCTCCGAGGAACCGGTCGCCGAAGCAACCCCGGAGGGACCGGTGACCGCGGAACCGGAATCCGAGGAGCGGGTATCAGATGACACCATCGCCGGTCCCCATTCAGACGAGGACCAACCGGATCCCGAAGCACTCATCGACGCCGTCCCCTGGCTGGCAGCGGCACGGGCCCAAGCCCGCCCCGAAGCCACCGAAACCCAGGAATCCGACGAACCCGAGGCCGGCGCCGATGACCTGCCGACCATCACCTCGGCACCCGGCCGCACGGAAACCCCTGCGCCGCCCGCTGCCGATGAAGAGGCGACCGCGGCACCTTCCTGGGGCGACCACGACGGCAACACGGTGATGCGCGGGGACCTGCCCACCGAGGCGATCCCGGCGACGCCCCGGGGCCCGGCCACGGAACAACCGGCGACCGGACCGCTGGTCCTGGGACGGCTCTGCTCCGCAGGGCATGCGAACCCGCCCACCTCTTCAACCTGCGGAGTCTGCGACGGCCCGTTGGGGGATGACCCCACCGATGTGGCCCGGCCCTCGCTGGGCCGGATGGTCATCTCCGACGGCGATGTCGTCGAGCTGGACCGTCCCGCCGTCGTCGGTCGCCAGCCGACCATCACCCGTTCGGTGAGCGAATCCATGCCGCGGGTCGTGCACGTGAAAAGCCCCAGCGGGGACATCTCCCGGTCCCATCTGGAAGTCCGGCTCGAGGGATGGCACGTCATGCTGGTGGACCTCAAGGCCACCAACGGCACCTTGCTGGTGCGCCAGGGCATGCCCCCGCGCCGACTCGGTCAGGGGGAACAGCTGATGCTGCTCGACGGGGACATCGCCGATTTGGGGGACGGGGTCTCATTGCGCTTCGAGGGCCTGCTGTGAGCGGGAAGCGTCCGCCGGCGCCCCCACCGTCGATCGAGGGCTTCGAATACCTGAACCTTCTGGGATCCGGTGGGTTCTCGGATGTGTACCTCTACCAGCAGGACCGGCCGCGCCGGAAGGTGGCCGTGAAGGTCCTGCTGTCGGACCTGAAGACCGAAAGTGCCCGCAAACGCTTCGAATCCGAAGCCAACCTGATGGCCCAACTGTCGTCACACCCCTACATCGTGACGATCTTCGAAGCCGATATCACCGCCGAAGGCCATTCGTATCTGGCCATGGAGTATTGCTCCCGACCGAGCCTGGACGTCCGCTACCGGCGAGCCCGTCTCGGCGTCGACGAGGTCCTGTCGCTGGCCATCCAGGTCGCTTCGGCCGTGGAGACCGCGCACCGTGCCGGCATCGTCCACCGTGACATCAAACCCGCGAACATCCTGGTCACCGACTACAACCGGCCGGCCCTGACCGATTTCGGTATTTCCGGAACCACCGATGCGCTGGACGATGAAGCCGGATTATCGATTCCCTGGTCACCGCCGGAGGCCTTTGCCGGAGGCTCGCCCAACGGCGTGCGCATGGACGTCTGGTCCCTCGGGGCGACGATCTACACGCTGCTGGCCGGCCGTTCACCCTTCGTGCGGTCGGGGGCCGATAACTCCCAGCGTGAACTCATCTCGCGGATCACCACCGCCCCGTTGGCCTCGCTGAACCGTCCGGATGTGCCCCCGACCCTGGAACAGACGCTGGCCACCAGCATGGCCAAGAGCCCCGGGGCCCGTTTTGAATCCGTCCATGACCTGGCCCTGGCCTTGCAACGGGTGCAGGCCGAACTCGGCCTGTCGGTGACCGCCTTCGAAGTGATGGAGGAGCCGGTTCCCCGGGAAGAGCCCGGAGAGGACGACGGCGGTGAAGCGACCCGGGTCCGGCAGGTGGTCTCCATCGACCCCGATGCCGGGGCCCCGACGCCGGGGCCCTCCTCGCCCATCACGGATCCACCGGCAGTGGATCCGGCGGCCGCCGAGGACGCAACGATCATGCGCGGTCGGCTGCCGGACGGTTCGCTGGCCGGATCGCGGCAACGGCAGGGATCCCACCCCGGGGTGGGGTCCGCGCCCGGTTCCTCTGGCGGGCGGGCCCGGAACCCGCAGGATTCCGTTCCCGGGGAAGGGCCCGACGCCGGCGGGTGGGTTCCCGCGGTCCCGCCGACCCCGGTGGCCGGAGCACGGGTGGAACAACGGTTCCCGACCGGCTTGGTGGCCGGACTCGGAGCCGTTCTGGCGATGGTCATCGCGGGGATCTTCGTGGTGAATGCGTTGAACCGGGGCAGCGAGGACCAGGAGGTCTCCTCGGGGGTGTCCCTGAGCAAGGAACCGGCAGACCCGTTGCTGGGGCAGGAGGGCAAGGTTCCGCAGGTCGGGGACTTCGCGGCGAAGAAGGCCGGTTCGAAGATCACGTTCACGTGGAAGAACCCGGAGGCCAAGAAGGGCGATGTCTTCTATTGGGCGCCGGTGACGGCCACCGAGCAAGGAGAGAACCGGAAGGCCGAGGAACCCACCGCGACCACCGAGGAAGCCCAGGGGGAGCCCACGTGCATCCAAGTGGTGCTGGTGCGATCGACGGGGAAGTCCTCGGACCCCAGCAGATATTGTTCGGACGGCTAGTCTCGTGGGTGGATGATTGCCGAAAGTTGATGGACGACCCAGGGGGAAACGACGTATGGCCGAAGTGAACATCGATTTTTGCGGGGAATGGTTCCCGGTCGCTGATGACCAGGTCTTCACCATTGGGCGCGAAGGCGATCTGGAGGTCGACGACAACCCCTACCTGCACCGGCGCTTCCTCACCGTGGCCTGCTACGACAACATCTGGTGGCTCTCCAACGTCGGTTCCCGCCTTTCGGCGACCATCGCCGACGCCACCGGTGGACTCCAGGCCTGGGTGGCGCCGGGCGCCCGGATCCCCCTGGTGTTCAGCCAGACCAATGTCGTCTTCACCGCCGGACCCACGACCTACGAATTCTCGGTCCACCTCACGACGCCGGCCTTCCGCCAGGAATGGAACGCGGACGACGGCGATGGACAGACCACGATCGGCCCCGTCGTGCTCACCGAGGCCCAGCGGGCGCTGGTGGTTTCCCTGGCGGAACCGATGCTCCGCCGCGACGGCACCGGGTTGAGCTCCATCCCGACCTCGGCCAAGGCAGCGGCCCGGCTGGGGTGGCCGTTGACCAAGTTCAACCGCAAACTCGACAACGTCTGCGACAAGCTGGATAAATCAGGAGTCGCCGGGCTGCGCGGGGGCGCCGGCAAACTGGCAACCAACCGGCGGGCCCGCCTGGTCGAACATGCCGTCACCTCGCATCTGGTGGTCGCCGCGGATCTGCCGTTGTTGGACGCAGCCCCTGCCGCCGACGACTAGTCGTCGTTTTCAAGACGGGGCAGAGACTGGCCCGTGCCTTGCTAGGGTCAACCAGATGACCGGAATGCGATACCCCCGCCCTCTTTCCGCCGGAGACCGAATCGAGGTGACCGTCCCGTCGATGGGCGTCCCGGTCTCCCTGCACCCCCGGCTGGACCATGCGGTATCGGACTTGCGCGCTGCCGGATTCGAAGTACAGGTGGAGGAATCCGTCCGTCAGGAGGGACTGGCTTCAGGCCCGCCATCCGCGCGGCGGGCCGAACTCGCTGCCGCCTTCTCCGGTCCGGCCCGTGCCGTCCTGCCGCCCTGGGGAGGGAAGCTGGCCATCGAAATCGTCGAAGGAACCGATTGGAACACCCTCGCGGAGGACCCCACCTGGTTCGTCGGCTGGTCGGATATCTCCACTCTTCTGTTGCCACTGACGATCACCACCGGTGTCGCAACCATTCACGGTGGCAGCCTCATGGACGAGCCGTGGGAACTGCCGACAGGTTTCCACCGCTGGACCGAGGTGGCAGCACTGCCCGAAGGCGCGTCCTTCACCCAAACAGCTGCCCCGTATCGTCGGTCACGCCCGTGGTCCGACTGGGATGAGGAACCGTTGGGTCGGGCCGAAGCCTATGAGGAACCGACCGCCTGGAGGTCGCTGCATGCCGGGGACGTGGAACTGCGTGGCCGACTCCTGGGAGGGTGTTTGGAGACGGTATCCTTGCTCTCGGGATCCAGCTATGGGGATCTGTCGGGATTCGCCCGCGAGCATGCCCCCGAAGGACTGATCGTCTACCTCGAAGTCGTCGATTCCGACGCCGTGAGCGTGCTTCGTACACTCTGGGCACTGCGTTTGGCTGGATGGTTCGACCACGCCAACGGAGTACTCATCGGTCGCACCACTGCTCCCGATACCCCGGAACTCACGCAGGCCGAAGCGGTGGAGCGGGCCTTGGGGGATCTGGATATTCCTGTGATCCTTGATTTCGATACGGGGCACCAGCCTCCTCAGATGCCGCTGGTCAACGGGGCGCTGGCGGAGGTCGAATTGGTCGGCGGGCACGGGCAGATCACCCAACACCTGCTGCCCTGATTCCCGGGTTAGGACGTACCCTGATGCCATGAGTGCGCAACCAGCACCGTCGGTTGTGGCCAGAGCCCACGCCCTGCGCGGGGGAGTCCTGCTGATCGTGCGGGTGGGGCTGGTCGCCCTGGCCACGACGATCGCCTGGCTGGTCATGGTCGGTGTCGACGGTCCGGCCTCGTTTCCGCCGTCGCCCCTGCTGGCTTCGTTGAGCTTGCTCCCGGTGAACATCGTCTCGCTGTGGCTCGTTGCCCGTTTCCTGCGCTCCGAAGGCCAGGACCTTCGTTCCCTGTTCGTCCCGGCCCGGCGTCCGATGCTGCGCGAAATCGGCTGGGGACTGCTCTGGATCCTCGTCCTCTACCTGCCCTTCGTCGCCGCCATCATGGGCACCATGTGGGCCCTGCACGGCCCCGAGATGTTCACGGCATTCAGAACGGTCTTCTACGACCCGCAGGCCGCAGCCATCACCCAACCCGGCTGGGGGCTGGCCCTGGGGATCATTGCCGTTCTGACCTTCGCCCCGCTCAATGCCCCCGCCGAGGAGGCGGTGTTCCGTGGCTACTCCCAGTCACGCCTGTTGCGTCGGTGGCCCGTCCTTGCCACCGTGCTGGTCTGTTCGGTCGCCTTCGGCGCCCAGCACGCCTTCTTCGCCCCGACGGCGGACGCCATGATCGTCTACGTCGTGGCGTTCACGGTATGGGGGATTGGATCGGCGCTGATCGTGCTCCGACAGAAACGGTTGTTGCCCATCACCATCGCCCACTTCATCGTCAACCTCTTCACGAGCTCGCCCGCCGTCATCTTCCCTGCCCTGCAGCTCGCCGGAGTCGTCCCCGCCTGACCTCGTCGCCACGCCAAGGGCCGGTGGGGCAAGATAGAGGGGTGACGAAAAGCGAGCAGCAGAACACCACGGACCGTTCCACCACCGCCTCCGCCGAGGGGGCGAGCACCGCCGCCGGTGACGAGGTCATCCCCGCGGGGCAACTGCGGGAGGAGTACCAGCAGCTCATCGACGATGTCCGCCGGTACCGGATGGCCTACTACCTTGAGGACGACCCGATCGTCTCCGATGCCGAGTTCGATGTCCTGTTCACCCGCCTCGAGGAAATCGAACAACTGCACCCGGAGATCGTCTCCAACGACTCACCCACCCAGGAAGTCGGCGGCGAGGTCTCCGCGGCCTTCTCCCCGGTGGTCCACCTGACCCAGATGTACTCGCTGGAGGATGTGTTCTCCCTCGAGGAACTCACCGCCTGGCTCGAACGAGCCACCGTCAACGCCGGAACCCGGGCCCCGAACCAGAAGCTGCGCTGGCTCTGTGAGGTCAAGATCGACGGACTGGCGATCAACCTGCTCTACCGTGAGGGCAAGCTGGTGAGGGCCGCCACCCGCGGGGACGGCACCACCGGCGAGGATGTCACCCACAACGTGTTGACCATCGGTGAGATCCCCACCGAACTCTCCGGCAGCAACTGGCCCACGGAGGTCGAAATCCGCGGGGAGATCTTCTTCCCCTCGCAAAAATTCCGTGAATACAACGAGGCCCTGCTCGAAGCCGGCAAACCGGAACTGGCGAACCCGCGCAACGCCGCCGCCGGCTCGCTGCGCCAAAAGGATCCGGCCGAGACCGCCAAACGCCCGCTGGGCATGTTCGTTCACGGATTCGGGGTCCGTGAGGGGCTGGATGCCGCCTCCCAGTCCGAAACCTACGAACTCCTCAAGGGCTGGGGCCTACCGGTGACCCCGTACTCGAAGGTCGTGGACTCGATCGACGAGGTCCTGGCCTATATCGAGACCTACGGGGCCGACCGGCACTCCCTGGTCCACGACATCGACGGGATCGTGGTCAAGGCCGACTCCTTCGCCATCCAGCGGGCGCTGGGATACACCTCCCGGGTACCGCGCTGGTCGGTGGCGTATAAATATCCGCCCGAGGAGGTCCACACCAAGCTGCTGGACATCCGCGTCAACGTCGGGCGCACCGGACGTGTCACCCCGTACGGGGTCATGGAACCGGTGAAGGTCGCCGGATCCACCGTGGAGATGGCCACCCTGCACAACCAGGACGTCGTCAAGGCCAAAGGTGTGCTCATCGGGGACACCATCATCCTGCGCAAGGCCGGGGACGTGATCCCCGAGATCGTGGGTCCGGTCCTGCCGTTGCGGGAGGGACGCGAAGACGAACTGCACGAATTCGTCATGCCCACCGACTGCCCCTCCTGCGGGGAGCCGTTGGCTCCGGCGAAGGAGGGCGATATCGACATCCGCTGCCTCAACGCCGAATCCTGCCCGGCCCAACTGACCGAACGCGTCGCCCACCTGGGCGGTCGCGGGGCCTTCGACGTCGAGGCCCTGGGTGAGGAAGCCGCACTGGCCCTGACCGTGGGCCCGGGCCCCGACCCGGCCGAGCACGGAGGCCTGCCCAAACCCGCAGGACCCGGCCCGATCATCAACGAAGCCCGGATCTTCGACCTGGCCACCGGCCATGGAGACGACACGCTGCGCGAGGCGCTCGCCGAGGTGAAGGTCTGGCGGGAGAGGCGCGAGAAGGGGGTGGGCACCGGTCGGTTCGAGCTCGTCCCGTACTTCTGGAGCAAGGGTACCGAGAAGAAACCCTCGGCTCCTACCGCCAATACGAAGAAGCTGTTCGAGGAACTGGAGAAGGCCAAGACGCAGCCGCTCTGGCGCGTGCTGGTGGCCTTGTCCATCCGCCATGTCGGGCCCACCGCCTCCCGCGCCCTGGCCACCCACTACGGGTCCATGGACGCCATCCGCGAAGCCGTCACCGCCGAGGATGCCGCCGAGAAACTGGCCGACGTCGACGGCATCGGTCCGATCATCGCCGAGGCCCTCATCGAATGGTTCGGCATCGACTGGCATCTGGGGATCGTCGAGGCCTGGGCCGCGGAAAACGTGCGCATGGTCGATGAATCCCACGGTGAAACCGAGCGCACGCTCGAGGGGCTGACCATCGTGGTCACCGGATCGCTGGAGGGCTTCAGCCGCGATGAGGCCAAGGAGGCCATCATCACCCGCGGCGGCAAGGCCTCGGGGTCCGTTTCGAAGAAGACCAGCTACGTCGTCGCCGGGGAAGCGGCGGGCACCAAACTGGAGAAGGCGGTCTCCCTGGGCCTGAGGGTGCTGGACGAGGAGGGCTTCCGCGCCCTGCTCGAGAACGGCCCCGAACCCACCGCCGAGGAGACCGGGACCCCGGAATCCGCGGAATCACAGATCACCACCGATGGAGACCCAGCATGAGCCAGAATCCCGCAGCCACCGCCGACCTGTTGGCCATCGCCCGCCGCGCCGCGGCCGCCGGCGCCGCCGTGCTGGCCGAACGCCACGGAGTCCACATCGCCGCCGACACCAAATCCGCGGCCGGGGACTGGGTCACCGACTACGACCGGCGGGCCGAACAGGCGGTGCGTGCGGTCATCAACGCCGAACGCCCGCATGATGCCATCACCGGGGAGGAATACGGCAGCACCACCCCCGCGGAGCCCAGCGCCTACCGCTGGTCCATCGACCCGCTGGACGGCACGGCCAACTTCGTGCGCGGCATCGTCTACTACGCCACCTCGGTGGCCGTCGCCGGTCCCGCCCCCGACGGCCGGGAAGCCACCGTATGGCTCGCCGGCGTCGTGCAGGCCCCGGCATTGGCCAGCACCTGGTGGGCTTCGCGCGGGGCGGGAGCCTGGCTGGGAGGGACCGAGACCGGGAACGACGCCGGGGCGCGCCGGTTGACCGGCCCCGTCCCCGGGGCCGCCGGGGCCCTGCTCGCCACCGGATTCGGGTACGACGCCACCCGACGCGACTTCCAGCTGCAGGCGGTGGCGACCCTCCTGCCGGGGTTCGCCAACGTGCGGCGCATCGGCTCGGCGGCCGTGGACCTGTGCCTGGTCGCCGATGGGACCCTCGATGCCTATGCCGAATACGGCACCGGAGAACACGATTGGTCCGCCGGGGCCCTGGTCGCCGAGGAAGCCGGGTGCCCGGTGCTGCGCCCGGAGGCCGATCCGGGCTGGCAGGCCGCCGGCTACATCGACTTCGATCTGCTTCCTGCACCTCCGGCCCACTGAACCGGACCGCGGCAGGAGGGGAGGATCCCCGAGGGGTGGAAGCCGTGAATTCGGCGACATTCAGAGGACCCTGGTTCATCGCGACGACGAAAAGGTGTCAAACTGGAAGGTGATGACTACTGCAACCGCCCGCATGCCCCTGACCATCCGCCAGGCCACGGAAGCCGACTACGACGAGATCGGCCGCATCACCGTGGACTCCTACCTGGCGGCGGGGCACTTCGAGGACCCCGACCACGAATACCTGCAGTTCGTCCGCCAGGTCGCCGACCGCCACGCCGCAGCCGAGATCCTGGTCGCCGAAAACAACGGGAAAGTCATCGGTGCGGTGACCCTGGTCCAGCCGGGGAACCCCTACGCCGATATCGCCGAAGCCGGTGAACTCGAATTCCGGATGCTGGTCGTGGACCCGTCCGTGCAGCGTTCGGGGGCCGGACGGACCATGGTCGAGGCGGTCATCGACCGGGCCCGGCAGCTCGACGGCGTGGACACGGTCTCACTGACCACCGGCGGGCATTGGGAAGCAGCCAACGCCCTCTACACGACGATGGGTTTCCAGCGCGCCACCGACCGGGACTGGTTCGTCCCCGACACCGACATCCTGCTCAAGGTCTACATCCTGCCGCTCTAACCGGCAGCGGCCCGGCCGGCCCAAGCAAGTAGGGTCGGCCCATGCCCACCGCGTCGCCCCGTGCCCGAAGGACCTACCCGGTCTTCGTGCTCCTGGCCTTCGTCTCGATGGTCGGGGACGCGATGGCGCTCTTCGCCCTGACCCTGGCTGCGGCCGACCAGCTCGGGTCCTGGGGTGTCACGATACTGTTCCTCACGGGGTTGATCCCCCCGATCCTGGCGGCCCCGCTGGTGGGCCGGCTGGTCGACGGGACGAACCTGCGCAGGATCTGGGTGGCCAGCCTGCTTGCCCACGTCCTGCTCTTCGCCCTGATGGCCCTCGTCGATGACCTGCGGGTCAGCCTGGTGTTGATGTGCGGGGCCAGCATCAGTGCCGTCATCAACGCCTCGGCGATCTTCAAACTCATTCCCTCCCTCCGGGGGCCGCTGCCGCTGGCGCGGGCCAGCAGCCTGATCGTCTCCGCCGGATCGTTGGCGGGCATCCTGGCACCGCCGATCGCCGCCCTCGCCTATACCGCCTGGTCCGTCCAACCGGTATTGGCCCTCAACGCCCTGGGCTTCACGGTGCTGGCCCTGGGGGCGGGGCTGGTGGTGCCGCGCCGTGCGGTGCCGGTCGACCTCAAGGAACCTCGCGCCGGTGGCGACGGAGCCGGAGCACGGATCCTGTTCACCGACCGGTTGCTGGCCCTCCTGCTGATCCCCATGGCCGCCGTCGTGCTGTTCACCTCCGCCGAAGGAGTCGCGGGGGTCTTCTATCTGCGCTCGGTGGCCGGGAACGACACCCTCTATGCGGTGATGCTCGGGGCCTGGTCGGTGGGCGCGCTCATCGGCGCCCTAACCGGCGGGAGCAGGTTCCTGGGGGCACGGGTGAGGACCCCGGTGCTCCTGGGCGGTGTGCTCATCGGCGCAGCCATCCTGGCGGAGGGGCTGTGGCCAGACGCCCTGGTCATCCTGGCGGTGTTCCTGCTGGGCGGATTCGGCAACGGGATGCACAACACAGGGGTGCGCAACGCCGTCTATGCCCGGATCCCCGAAGCCCACCACGGGGCCGCCTGGGCGTACCTGACCGTGGTCTTCAAGATCATGGTCGGGCTGGGGTTCCTGCTGGGAACCCCCGGCCTGGTGGTGGACAGCGACCGCCTGATCATCATCGCCGCAGGAACCGGCTCGTTGGCCGCAGTGCTCCTGGCCCTGGTGGGGATCAGGGCGGCGGACCGGCACCGGCGGACGCCGGTCCTGAACTAGACTGGTGGGGAAAACCCACCATCCATGAATTCGGGGAGATACATGCCTGCGATCAGTCGTGAGGAAGTTGCCCATCTGGCGCAACTGGCCCACCTGGAGATGAGCGAGACCGAGCTGGAGAAAATGGCCGGCGAACTCGGTGTCATCGTCAACGCGATCAAATCCGTGAGCGAGGCCGCCGGCGACGACGTCCCGGCCACCAGCCACCCGCTACCGCTGACCAACGTGATGCGCGAAGACGTGGTCGGCCGGACGCTGACGCAGGACCAGGCGCTGCAGAACGCGCCCGACGCCGAAGACGGCCGATTCAAGGTTCCGGCCATCCTGGAAGGGGAGTAGGGCATGAACGAGATCATCAAGCTCTCCGCCGCCGAACTGGCGGCAAAACTCCGTGACGGATCGCTCACCTCCGTCCAGGCCGTCCAGGCCCACCTGGACCGCATCGCAGCGGTCGACGGCGGGGACCGCGGGATCCACGCCTTCCTTCACCTGAACGGGGAGGAGGCGCTCGCCGTGGCCGCCGAAGTCGACGCGATTCGCGGCGCGGGAGGGGCCGAGGCCGAGGCGTTGCACCCGCTGGCCGGCGTACCGATCGCCATCAAGGACCTCATCGTCACCCAGGGCCAGCCCACCACCGCGGGCTCGAAGTTCCTCGAGGGATGGATGAGCCCCTACGACGCCACCGTGATCGAAAAGATCCGTGCCGCCAAGCTGCCGATCCTGGGCAAGACCAACCTCGACGAATTCGCGATGGGTTCCTCCACCGAACACTCGGCCTTCGGCGACACCCGCAACCCGTGGGACCTGGACCGCATTCCCGGCGGTTCCGGCGGCGGTTCCGCGGCGGCGCTGGCCGCCTACGAGGCGCCGCTGGCGCTGGGCACCGACACCGGTGGTTCGATCCGCCAGCCGGGCGCCGTCACCGGCACCGTCGGGGTCAAGCCCACCTACGGGTCCGTCTCACGCTACGGGGCCATCGCCATGGCCTCCTCGCTGGACCAGATCGGCCCGGTCAGCCGCACCGTACGCGATTCGGCCCTGCTGCACGAGCTCATCGGCGGGCACGACCCCAAGGATTCCACCTCCATCGATGCACCGGTCGGCGGACTTGCCGCGGCCGCCGAACAGGGCGCCACCGGGGACCTGACCGGTGTGCGCGTCGGGGTCATCCGCGAACTGCAGGGCGAGGGCTACCAGGCCGGGGTCCAGTCGCGCTTCGACGAGTCCCTCGAGGTGCTCAAGGCCGCCGGCGCGGAGATCGTCGAGGTCTCCTGCCCGAACTTCGAGTACGCGCTGGGTGCCTACTACCTGATCATGCCCTCGGAGGTCTCCTCCAACCTGGCCAAGTACGACGGCGTGCGTTTCGGCAACCGTGTCCTGCCCACGGAGGGGCCGCTGACCATCGAACGCGTCATGGCCTCCACCCGTTCGGCGGGCTTCGGCGACGAGGTCAAGCGCCGGATCATCCTGGGCACCTATGCCCTGTCGGCGGGCTACTACGACGCCTACTACGGGTCGGCGCAGAAGGTCCGTACGCTCATCCAGCGTGACTTCGAGGCGGCGTTCGCCCAGGCCGACGTCCTGGTGTCCCCGACCTCCCCGGTCGTCGCTTTCGAACTGGGTTCGAAACTCGACGACCCGCTGGCGATGTACCTCAACGACGTCGCCACCATTCCCGCCAACCTGGCCGGCATCCCCGGCATCACGGTCCCCGGAGGGCTCTCCGAGGGTCTGCCGGTGGGCATCCAGTTCCTGGCCCCGGCCCACGAGGACGCCCGGCTCTACCGTGCCGGCGCGGCCTTGGAGAAGCTGCTGGAGGACCGCTGGGACGGTCCGCTGATCAACCAGGCCCCCGAGCTGGCCGAATCGTCCAAGGAAGGTGTCGCCTGAGATGGCCCATGCAACTGAAGAACTCGTCGACTTCGACGAGGCCCTGGAGCGGTACGATCCGGTCCTCGGCTTCGAGGTGCACGTCGAGCTGAACACCGCCACCAAGATGTTCTCCGACGCCCCGAACGCCTTCGGCGACGTCCCCAACACCAATGTCACCCCGGTGGACCTCGGCCTGCCCGGCGTGCTGCCGGTGGTGAATAAGAAGGCGGTGGAGTACTCCATCAAGATCGGTCTGGCGCTGAACTGCCAGATCGCCGAGTACTGCCGCTTCGCCCGCAAGCACTACTTCTACCCGGACACCCCGAAGAACTTCCAGACCTCGCAGTACGACGAGCCCATTGCCTTCGACGGGTATCTGGACATCGAACTCTCCGACGGCAAGGTCTTCCGGGTGGAGATCGAGCGGGCCCATATGGAGGAAGACGCCGGGAAGCTGACCCATATGGGGTCGACCGGGCGCATCCAGGGCGCGGATTCCTCCTTGGTGGACTACAACCGGGCCGGCGTGCCGCTGGTGGAGATCGTCACCAAGCCCATCACCGGGGCCGGCGAGCGCGCCCCCGAGCTGGCCAAGGCCTATGTGGCGGCGATCCGCGAGATCGTGAAGACCCTGGATGTCTCCGACGCCAAGATGGAACGCGGCAACGTCCGTTGTGACGCCAACGTCTCGCTGATGCCCAAGGACGCCACGAAGTTCGGCACCCGCTCGGAGACGAAGAACGTGAACTCCCTGCGCGCGGTCGAACACACCGTGCGCTTCGAGATCGAACGCCACGCAGCGGTCCTGGACGCCGGCAACCTCGTGGTCCAGGAGACGCGCCACTGGCGGGAGGACACCCGGACCACGACGTCGGGCCGTCCCAAGTCGGACGCCGATGACTACCGTTACTTCCCCGAACCGGATCTGGTGCCGATCGTCACGACCCGCGAATGGGTCGAGGAACTGCGCGCCCAGTTGCCGGAGCCGCCGGCCGAACGCCGCAAGCGCCTGCAGGCCGATTGGGGCTATGCCGACGCCGAGTTCCGCGATGTGGTCAATGCGGGATTCCTGGACGCCATCGAAGAGACCATCGCCGCCGGTGCGACCCCCGCGGTGGCCCGCAAATGGTGGATGGGCGAGATCTCGCGACTGGCCAAGAACGCCGACGTGGAGCCGATGGACCTCGGGGTCACCCCGGCGACGATCATCGAGCTCAACCAGCTGATCGAAGCCAAGAAGATCAACGACAAGATCGCCCGCCAGGTCCTCGAATACGCAGTGGCAGGGGAGGGGACGCCGAGCGAGATCGTCGAGAAGCGGTCGCTGGCCGTCGTCAATGATGATTCAGCACTAGGTGCCGCGATCGACGACGCCATGGCCTCGATGCCCGATGTCGTCGCGAAGATCAAGGACGGCAAGGTCCAGGCCATCGGTGCACTCATCGGCCCGGTCATGAAGGCCACCCGCGGCCAGGCCGATGCCGGCCGCGTGCGCGAGATCGTGCTGGAGAAGCTCGGCGTCGAGGGCTGATCCGTCCCGGGCCCCGGTGGCCCGGACGCCGAAACACCTGCCGAGGGGCGGGCGGAGGACCTTCCGCCCGTCCCTCGGCCTCTGCCGGGTGTGTAGCGTGGTCCCATGACCGCCCACGGCGCAGGACAACGACCCGGATCCGGGGTTCCGGCCCATGATGTCGAGGTCACCGACGCCCTGGTCCGTACCCTGCTGTTCGAACAGCACCCCGGACTGGCCGGGTTGGACCTGGTCCGGGTGGCCAACGGCTGGGACAACATCGTCTACCGGCTGGGAGGGGAGCTGGCCGTGCGCCTGCCCCGGCGGGCCAGCGCCCACCAGCTGCTGCTGAACGAAGTCAGGTGGTTGCCCTTCCTGGCCCCGAGGCTGCCGTTGCCGATTCCGGCCGTGGTGCGCCGCGGCCGCCCGGGAAGCGGCTACCCCTACCATTGGGCCGTGGTGCCCTGGTTCGACGGGGAATCCGCCGCAAACCGTCCGGCTGCCGACCGGGATGGCTATGCCGCGGCCCTCGGCCGGTTCCTGCGCACCCTGCACGTTCCGGCCCCGGCAGACGCACCGCGCAATGCTGTCCGGGGCACCGCCCTGGCCACCCGGGCCGAGGCCTTCACCCGGCGACTGGCGGAAGCGGGCCGGCCGCTGCCCGGGCCCTGGCATGAAATCTTTGCCAACGGGGTGCAGGCGCCCGAACACCACGGCCCACCCCTGTGGCTGCATGGGGATCTGCATCCGCATAACCTCGTGACCGTGCCGGGTTCCGGCCCGGCGACGATTTCGGCGGTCGTGGACTTCGGGGACCTCACCGCCGGGGACCCCGCCTGCGACCTGGCGGCTGCCTGGCTGCATTTCACCCCGGCAGGCCGTGCCGCCTTCATCGCCGAACTCCCCCACGACGCGGACACCTGGGCGCGTGCCCGGGGATGGGCGGTGCACTTCGGGACCTTGATGGCTCTGATGCCCGAGGGCGACCCGCTGCACTCCGTGGGCCGGCATGCGCTGGGGCAGTTGGCAGTTGAGTGTGTCTGACGTGCATCATGGGAAGGGCAACGCATTCCGGCGTGGCCGGCACCGAACAGGAGAACACCAGCGGTCATGGCAACCCTAGATCCTGCTGTCGACTCCGGAATACGCAACGGTCGTGGTCATCGCGGCGATGATCTGCGGCGACTCAATACCGCGGCCGTCATGAAGCACGTCTTCGACCACCCCGGACTGTCTCGTTCGGAAGTCGCCCTGCAACTGGGGTTGAGTGCCGCATCGGTCACGAAAATGGTGGTGCAGCTGCTCGAAGCCGGCTTGTTGCGGGAGCTGGCACCACTCTCGGGCACCCAGGGGCGTCCGCGGGTGCCGTTGCAGGTCGATACGAAGACCCCGCTGGTGATGGGCATCCATCTGGGGCCTCGCACCACCGGCGTCGTACTCATGGGCCTGGACGGCAGCGAACATGCCTCGGTGTTGGTTCCCCATACCGGGATGCCACCGGAGGAGTCAATGGATTTGATCGTCGCGGCCGCCGATGAGCTGCTTGCGGAGGATACCCGCGGCCGGGTCGTCATCGGGACGGGGATCGCGACCGGCGGCATCGTGGATCGTGCCGCGGGACTGATCATCGACAACCCCGGCGCCGGGTGGAAGAACGTCGACGTCATGGCCCTGCTCGAGGGCAGGTTGCCCGGGCCGCTGATCCTGGAGAACAACGCCCGCGCAGCGGCCCAGTCCGAATTGCTCTACGGGCACGGGCAGCGGACCAACGACTTCGTGTTGATGGTGGTGACCGCCGATATCGGCTCGGTCATGGTCGATGCCGGCAGGATCCGGTCCGGGTTCAGCCAAACCGCTGGACAGATCGCCCATCTCTCCGTCGACGACGGTGCCCGACCCTGCCCCTGTGGCCGGACCGGATGCCTGGCGGTCATGGCGTCGGATGACGCCGTCGCAGACACCGCGGTGGAGCGAGGTCTGCAGGGGTCGCCGAACATCGACGAGATCCTGTTCCAGGCGGCGGAGGGGGAGTCGGGGGCCATCGCCCTGCTGGAGCAACGCAACCGGTGGGTCGGCCGGGCCGCAGCCCAGCTCATTGACATCCATGATCCCGAGCTGCTGGTGGTGGTCGGCACCCCGGCGGAATCACCCCTGGTGTTCGCTTCTCTCGTCGATGAAGTGGCCCGGAGGGCACAGACGGGTAAGAGAGCGGCCGAACGAGTGGTTCTTTCCACGGACCACGTCTTTTCGCTCTCCCTCTTCGCCGCGTCGACGCTGGTTGCCGCGGTGCTGGCGGACCCGTTGGGGATCACCGGGCTGGCCACTCCCGACCCGGTATAAGGCCGAGCCCAGGAATCGTGCAGGGCAGGACCGTGTCACTCGTTGCCGTGCACCGAGCCGGTTTCAGCTGTCGAAGCCGCCGGTAACCTCCTTCGCCATTTGAGGTACTTCCTTGACAGGCTCTGCCGTATCTGATTTATTTTAGAGCATAAATTAACTAGGTGAAGCGGATCACATCTTGTCGTGCTCCGCCGGAGACCACCTAATCAGCTCGATCACCACAGATCATTTGAACGGGAGTGGAGCATGCCGAAAAAGAAGATGTTTGCCTTGGTCGCGGCATCATCAGCGTTGATGCTGATGGCCAGCGGCTGTGCATCCGGTGCGGGGAACGCAGCGGGGGCCGGGGAGGAAAGCGCCTTGTCCTTCCAACTCAGCGAACCCAAGTCATTGGTGCCGCATGAGGATCCGGGCAGCCAGGTCGCCATGGCCACCTGCGCGAACCTGATGGAGGTGAACACCGAATCCCAGGAACTGGAACCACTGGCTGCGACCTCGGTGACCAGTGATGATGCCCAACACTGGAAGATCGAGCTGCAGGACGGATGGACGTTCCAGGATGGCGCACCGGTGACTGCCGACTCGTTCGCCAAGGCCTGGAACAAGACGGCCACCGGTTCCAATGCCTGGCAGGGCAACGGCTCCTTCACCGCCTTCGAGGGGTATAAGGACCTGAACCCGTCGGACGGCTCCAAGCCCACGACGGATGAACTTTCTGGTGTCGAGGTCGTTGACGACCAGCACCTGGAAATCGCACTCAACGCACCCAATGCCGACTTCCCCAAGCTCCTGAGCACCTCGGCCCTCTGCCCCTTGCCGGAACAGGCGTTCAGCGACCCGGAGGCCTATGAGGAGAACCCCGTGTCCAATGGGCCTTACCAGTTCGTCTCCTGGAACCACAACGAAGAAGTAGTGCTGGAGAAGTGGGACGGCTTCAAGGGGGCCGATGGCTTCTCCGGCGGCGCCGACAAGCTCACCGGCCAGATCTATACGGCGGTGGACGCGGCCTACACCGATATGACGGCCGGAAACCTGGACATGATCCGCAACGTGCCCGCCACGATGGTCTCCAAGGCCAAGAGCCAGTTGGGCGAGGATTCCCTCTACGAGGTCGAAACCGGCTCCAAACAGTACACGTTGCAGATCCCGGAGTACATCAAGGATTTGCGCGACCCGGATCTGCGGAAGGCCATCTCGATGTCCATCGACCGCGAATCCATCGCCAAGTCCCTATTGCAGGGCTACGCCTCGGCGTCGGACTCGCTGGTCCCGCCGTCGCTGGATTCCTATGAGGAAGGCGCCTGCGCTTCGTGCACCTTCGACGCCGACGAGGCGAAGAAGCTGCTGAAAAAGGCCGGTGGATTCGACGGAACCCTGGTGATCGAACACAACTCGGCATCCGACCAGCAGCTGGTCCAGGCCATCGCCAAGCAGATCAAGGAGAACCTGGGCATCAAGGTCCAGCTCAAGCCGGTTCTGGGTACCGAGCTGCAGTCGCGTCGCAACAACCAGGAACTCGATGGAGCCGTTTTCGGCCTCTGGGGCTGGTCCTATAAGAGCCCGGACCAGTACCTGAGCCAGTACGAAACGGGCGGCGACGGCAACGAGACCACGGGATATTCCAGTAAGCCGGTGGACAAGCTGGTCAGATCGGCACGGGCCTCGCAGGACGAAGCCACGGCAGCAAAGACGTACGCCGAGGCCGAGTCACTGATCGTCAAGGACATGCCGGCCATCCCGCTGTTCATTCCCACCGACTTCGGCTTGCACACCGAATGCGCTGATATGAAGGAAGTCCAGGGGGATCTGCAGTTCTACCGCGCGGGGTATGGCTGCTAGGTAGTGAATCATCCACGGGTCCGATGCGTCGCTGAGCAGTAGACACCGGCGCATCGGACCCCGTCCCACCACTCCCATCACACCGCGAAAGGACCATCCGCATGCTCGGCTACACCATACGCCGCATAGGGCAGATGATTCCGGTGGTCATCGGCGCCACCTTCCTGATCTACGCCTTGACCTTCCTCATGCCCGGAGACCCCATCGCGGCGTTGACCGGCGCCCGCCCCCTGCCCGAATCAACAGTGGCCCAGATCCGACAGGCCTACCATCTGGATGACCCGTTCCTGGTGCAATACGGAAACTACATGTGGGGCCTGTTGCACGGGAACTTCGGGATTGACTTCTTCGGTCGACCGGTTTTGGGCCTGATCCTGGAGCGACTGCCGACGACCTTCGCCCTGGCCCTGACGGCGTGGGTCCTGAAACTGGTGATCGGACTGGCCATCGGCGTCTACGGCGGGCTGCGTCACGGGCGTGCCGGGGACCACTTCGCACTGGTCTTCACCGTCGTGTTCCTCGGTGTGCCCGGATTCGTGATCGCCCTGGGCGCCCAGACGGTGTTCGGTGTCCAACTGGGCTGGGTCAACCCGGCGGGAATCAGTGCCGGGTGGCCGATGGCCTTCATCCTGCCGGCGTTGGTGATGGCCTTCGAAGCAGCCGCCGGCCTGGCACGACTGACCCGCACCTCGCTGGTGGGAGTCCTTCGGTCGGAGTACATGCGTACGGCACGAGCCAAGGGCCTTTCCCCGCGACGGGTCATCTGGGGCCATGCCCTGCGCAATGCCATGATCCCCGTGGTCACCTATCTCGGGCTGAGCCTGGCCGGGATGCTCGGCGGCGCAGTGATCATCGAGGCCATCTTCAACATTCCCGGCATCGGCGGGTTGATGGTGACCTCAATCAACAACAAGGAGGGGACCATCGTCGTGGGCATCGCCACGATGCTCGTATTGGTCTACCTCTTCTTCAACCTGCTCGTGGATCTCCTCTACGGCGTGATTGATCCGAGGGTACGAGTATGAGCCAGACCACCGAGCCGACCGCTTCCGCCGTTGCCGCCGGCGAACCGGCCACCTTCCCGCCGCGGCGGCGCAAGAAGACGAACCGGGGGCCCATCTGGTTGAGGCCGCGCTTCCTGATTTCAGGGACGATCGTGGCGCTGATGCTGCTCATGGCTGCTTTCCCCCAGCTCTTTGCCGGGTTCGGCAGCGACCCCAACGCGAACTGCAACGTGATGGAAACAAACCAGGCGCCCAGTAGCGAGCACATCTTCGGCGTCGACATCCAAGGATGCGATTACTACACGAACGTCATCTATGGTGCCCGCGCCTCGATCCTGGTGGGCATCGTGGTCACCGCGATCTCCTTCGTCGTTGCAGCCATTCTCGGAGCCCTTGCCGGCTACTTCGGCGGTTGGGTCGACGTCATCATCTCGCGGGCCTGCGACATGGCCTTCGGCCTTCCGTTCATCCTGGCGGCCATCGTCGTGTTGCAGCTGTTCAGCGAACGTACCGTCTGGACGGTGATCTTCGCGCTGGCCCTGTTCAATTGGCCAGGTGGCGTCCGCTTCATGCGCTCCTCCGTCATGGAGGTACGCAACCGAGAGTATGTCCAGGCCTCGATGCTGCTGGGTGCCAGCAAGACCAGGATCATCAAGTCCCACATCATCCCGAACTCGTTGACCCCGTTGCTGGTCCTGCAGACACTCGGAGTCGGCGGAGTGATTTCCGCCGAAGCGGGGCTGACCTTCATCGGCATCGGCCTCACCCCGCCCTCGGTGTCCTGGGGACTGCAACTGGCTGCGGCACGCGACTACATCTCCGCCGCCCCGCACCTGCTGGTCTTCCCGGCACTGTTCCTGACACTCACGGTGCTCGGCTTCGTGCTCTTCGGGGAAGCACTGCGCGATGAATTCGACCCGAAAGGCAAGTAAGTGAGAACGCAACAGACGCAACAACCCGACCCGGCGGGGGACCACCCGCTGCTCCGAGTCAGGGACCTCGACGTCGAATTCGACACTTCGAAGGGCATTGCCACCGCCGTCAGCGGCATGAACTTCACCGTCCAGCGCGGTGAGGCGCTGGGCATCCTGGGTGAATCCGGATCCGGGAAATCGGTCACCGCCCGAGCGGTGATGGGCATCCTGGACATGCCACCGGCCAAGGTCCCGCGTGGAGAAATCCTGCTTGAAGGGGAGGACCTTTTGACGATCAGTGCCAAACGGCACCGTGAACTGGTCGGATCCAGGGTCTCGATGGTCTTCCAGGATGCCCTGACGGCACTGAACCCCGTCCACCCGGTCGGACGCCAGATCGGTGAGTTGTACCGGGTCCACCGTGGATACTCCCGCAAGGATGCCAAGGCAGCAGCAATCGACATGATGGACCGGGTGCGGATCCCGGCCGCTGCTTCTCGGGTGAATGACTATCCCCACCAGTTCTCCGGCGGCATGCGTCAGCGCATCGTCATCGCCATGGCCCTTGCCCTGGACCCTGTGCTGCTGATCGCCGATGAGCCTACTACGGCACTGGACGTCACCGTTCAGGCACAAATCCTCGAGCTGCTCAAGGAACAACAGGTGGAGAGGAACATGGGGCT
This sequence comes from Arthrobacter sp. AOP36-A1-22, assembly GCF_052377615.1. Lineage (NCBI taxonomy): Bacteria > Bacillati > Actinomycetota > Actinomycetes > Micrococcales > Micrococcaceae > Arthrobacter > Arthrobacter sp. AOP36-A1-22. The sequence continues at coordinate 37,705 of NZ_JBQSWX010000014.1, read as the reverse complement.
GATCCTCATCACCCATGACATCTCGGTGGTCAAGGAAGTCACCGATCAAGTGGCGGTGATGTATGCGGGACGCATCGTCGAGCATGGAGCCACCGATGAGGTGCTCAACCACCCGGGGCACCCCTATACCCAGGGACTCCGTGCATCGGTTGCCGGCGAGGAGCTGAAGGGGCAACGCTTGCCGGCGATTCCGGGCACACCACCGGATTTGCTGCGTTTGCCCGACGGGTGCTCCTTCGCCAACCGGTGCCCCTTCGTCACGGACGAATGCCTGGAACAGGTACCGCCGTTGGAGTCGGTGGGCGCCGGGCGTCAGAGCGCTTGTTTCCACACCGAGGAGGTCTTGGACCATGTCACTGCCTGAAGCAACGATCCAGAACGGTACGCCCGGGAGGGCGGCCGCCCCGTTGATGGAAATGCAGGGGATCAAACAGCACTATCCGGTACACCGCCATCTCCCGATCGGACCACAGAAGGTGGTCAAGGCCCTGGACGGGGTGGACCTGGACGTGCGTCCCGGGGAAACCATGGGCGTCATCGGGGAGTCGGGCTGTGGAAAATCAACGTTGGCCCGGGTCATGTCGGGTCTGGAAAAGCCGACCGAAGGGCGGGTGCTTTTCCGGGGGCAGGACATCAATGAGCTCAAAGGGGCGGAAAAGCGCGAGATGCGTCGGAACATCCAGCTGATCTTCCAGGATCCGTTCTCCTCGCTCAACCCGCGCATGACCGTTGAAGAGCTGGTCGGTGAGCCCTTCGCGATCCATTCCGAAATCGAGCCCCGGGCCGGGCGACGGAACAAGATCCGCGAACTCCTGGAGCTGGTCGGTTTGAACCCCGACCATGCGGACCGATACCCGCATAACTTCTCCGGAGGCCAGCAACAACGCATCGGGATTGCGCGGGGAATCGCGCTGAACCCCAAGATGCTCATCTGCGATGAACCGGTCTCGGCACTGGACGTCTCCGTCCGGGCCCAGATCGTGAACCTGCTCGACACGCTGCAAAAAGAGTTGGGCCTGAGCTACCTTTTCATCGCCCACGACCTGCAGATCGTCCGACACATCTCCGACCGGGTCGCCACCATGTACCTGGGCAAGGTCGTGGAACTGGGCCGCTACGACGAAGTCTACGACCGCACGGGCCACCCGTATACCCAGGCGCTACTCTCCGCGGCGCCGGAATTGCGCAAAAACGACGGTGCCGACCGCGAACGCATCGTGCTCCAGGGTGACCCGCCCTCGCCCATCGACCCGCCGTCGGGGTGTCGGTTCCATACGCGGTGTCCGCTGGCCCAGGCGATGTGTGTCGACCAGGAACCCGAGCCCGTCGAAATTTCCGGAACCCATGCCGCCCGATGCCATTTCGCCGACACAGTGTCGGCGCAGTGAAGGCAACCGGCGGCACCTGCGGCGACATTTTCATCAATAATTAAGGAGTTAGATTCGTGGATCTCAAAGTAGGAGTGGTCGGTTTCGGCCTGCGCTCGGGACTGTTCCGGCAGGCGCACCGCCCCGGTGAAGGGTCGGTCGTCACCATGGTGTGCGATACCAGCGAACGCGGCCGCGCAGATGCGGCAGCCAAACTGCCCGAAGCCACCGTCACCGCGGACCTCGATGATCTGTTGACGGCCGGACTGGACGCCGTTTTGGTACTGACCCCGGACAACCAGCATGCCGCCGTGGCTACGCGCACCCTGGAGGCAGGCATCGCCACGTTCTGCGAGAAGCCGTTGGACGTCACGCTCGAGGCCGTGGATTCCCTCCTCGACACTGCTTTCCGGACCGGGACCAAGCTCTACGTCGGACACAACATGCGCCATATGCCGGTGATCCGCCAGATGCGCGAGATCATCCAGGCGGGAACGATCGGGGAAGTCAAGGCCGTCTGGTGCCGTCATTTCGTGGGGAACGGCGGTGACTACTACTTCAAGGACTGGCATGCCGCGCGGGCGAACAGCACCGGTCTGCTGCTGCAGAAGGGCGCCCACGACATCGACGTCATCCACTGGCTGGCCGATGCCTACACGGAACGCGTATCGGCCGTCGGCACCCTGGCGGTCTACGGCGATGTGACGTCACGGCGGGATAATTCCGACCGGCGCATGGGCGACTGGTTCTCGCTGGAGAACTGGCCGCCGTCCGCGCAGCAGGACCTCAACCCGGTCATCGACGTGGAGGATGTTTCGATGATGAACATGGTGCTGGAGAACGGCATCCTGGCGTCCTACCAGCAGTGCCATTTCACCCCCGACTACTGGCGGAACTACACGGTGATCGGTACGCGCGGTCGATTGGAGAACTTCGGGGACCATGCGGGGGACCGGATCAAGGTGTGGACCAGCAGGACCCAGGACGGCTACGTGGAGGCCGACCAGGAGGTGGTCATCGCCGACGCCGATGGTGGGCATGGCGGGGCCGACCCGTTGCTGATCGGCGAGTTCCTGCGTTTTGCCACCGAGGGCGGCCCGACGGAGACCTCGCCGGTCGCCGCCCGGGCTGCCGTCGCGGCCGGGGTCCTGGCGACGGAGTCGTTGCGCGGGGACGGGGCGGCACGGGAGGTCCCGCCACTGGACGAAGGCTTGCTGCGGTATTTCGCGGCCAACCAAGAGCGGGAAACGGCGGATAAGTTCGCCCTGTGAAGTAGCCCGCATCTGTCCTAGGCTGGAAAACCGGACGAAAGGAGCACGACATGAAGAAGATCCTCATGGTCCTGACCAGCGTTTCCGAACTCGGCGATACGGGTGAAAAAACCGGATACAACGTCGCCGAAGCAGCGCATCCGTGGAAGGTGTTCGCCGATTCCGGTCATATCGTGGACTTCGCGTCCATCCAGGGCGGGCACCCTCCGCAGGACGTGGTCGACAAGGAGGACCCCATCCAGGTGGCCTTCACCGAAAGCGAGACCACGCGGGCCGGGCTCTACAACACGGCCCGGGTCTCGGTGGTCGATCCCGAGCAGTACGACGGCGTCTATCTGGTGGGCGGCCACGGCACCATGTGGGACTTCCCGGACAGCGAGGGCCTGCAGCAGCTGGTGGCCGGTGTCTATGATGCCGGCGGCGTCGTCGGGGCCGTCTGCCACGGACCGGCCGGACTGGTGAACGTCGAATTGGCCGATGGTTTCCGTCTGGTCTCCGGACGCAAGGTGGCGGCTTTCACCAACGAGGAGGAAGTCGCTGCCGGCAAGGACAAGATCATCCCGTTCTTCCTTGCCGACCGGCTCGAGGAGCAAGGGGCGACCCACGTCCAGGCCGACGTCTTCGAGGAGAAGGTGGTCGTCGATGACCGGCTGGTGACCGGGCAGAACCCGGCCTCGGCCGGCGGGGTGGCCAAGGAGATGGAAAAGCTCCTGGCCAATGTCATCCATCAGGAGAAGGCGGAGGAGGAATTCGAGGCCCACGCCCTGCGCGAAGCCAAGGACGCGGAGAAGGCCGCCGAGAAGGCCGCTGCGGAGGAAGCCGGGCACTGACACGTAGAGCTGACCGGAACACGGGGGACGGGCTGTCTGGAGGGCTCTCGGTCCCGTGACCATCCGATATGGGTCGATGGCCCCCCCGCACCCGTCGGCGTGGGGGCCATCGCCGGCTCTGCCGGCTACCTCACTTCCGTGGGGGAGGGCGCAAGAGAATGACGGCTGTTCCCAGGATCGTGGTCAGGACCGCCAGTGCGGAGGTGAGCCAGACCTGGTACGGCTCGTGCGTGCCGAATAGCGGGGGAATCGTCAAGATGAGGACCGCCGCAGCCACGGCGAATGCAAGGATGGCTCCTGGGAACAACCAGGTGGGTTCATGGCTCAGGGCGGCTCCTTGGAATCAGCTGGGAATGCCCATGATGCCCAGCATGGATTTGAGACAGGGACCAGGGTCTCGACGTCAGGTGGACCCTACCATGGCCGCAGGCCGTGGCCCTTGGGCTCGGAGCATGTGCGGAGGCCAGGCAGCAAATCCCGAGGAGGCAGCCGCCCTCCTCGGCAGTACGAACCGGGAGGCCGGGCGGGAGTGCCTTCGGCAATCAATGATCGTGGGTCTCCGCGGCGCGTTCGGCCATGGTCTCCCTCAGGGCGTCGGCGACCCGCCGTACCGAGAGCCGGCGCAACGACTCGGGACGGGCCAGCAGGTCGATGCGGCGCCGGTTGGCGATGCCCTCCAGTGGCAGCAGCACCACTCCCTGACCTACCGAGGCGCCTGCCGTGTAACGGGGGATGACCCCCAAGACGTTTCCGGTACCGACCAGCTCCGCGACGGTGGCGTAGTCGTTGATCCGGTGGACTATTTCGGGGGCACCGCCGGAGACGGCGGCAATGGCCCCCAGGATGTCCGCGGGGGAGTACCCCTCGCGGCTGACCGCCCATCGCTCACCCCTCAGGTCGGCGGGGGTCACGCTCCGGTGTCCTGCCAGCCGGTGTCCGGTGGGTACGGCGATGTCCAGCGGCTCGTGGGCCAGGGGCACCACGGAGACTTGTTGTCCGGGCCAGGGTGGGGTGTGGTCCATCCGGTGGGCCAGGACCAGATCATAGCGGGACGTCAGAGCCGGGAAATCGTCCTGGGCGACGTCCTCGTCGGAGAAGAGCAATTGCGGCCCCTGGGCCGCCTTCAACCGGGCCAACAGCGGCGCGAACAGGGACTGTCCGACCGAGTGGAAGCCGGCGAGGGTGACGGGGGCGGCGGCGTCGTTCTGGTAGTTTCCGATCGCCGCCCGGGCCTCGGCCATCGAGGAGATGACGGCGGCACCGGCGTTGGCGAGGATCCGGCCGGCCTCCGTGAGCACCAGGGTCCTGCCCTCCTTGCGGGTCAACGGGACGTCGACACCGCGTTGAAGCAGGGCCAATTGCTGGGACACCGCGGAGGGGGTCACGAACATCGAGGCGGCGACGGCCCGGACGCTGCCGAGGTCACCGAGTTCGCGGAGGATCTGCAACTGATGGACTTCCATTAGACCATCCTAAATCGTCGCTTCAGATAATGTCGTATGTTCTTAACCGTTGAAGTCGTCCTCCCGGTGTCAGACTGGGGACGGAGGCGGTGTTCGACTGCCGCCCGACGTCTGTAGCCAGTAAGGATCCCATGAAGGCACTGTATAAATCCGGTCCGCACGAGGGCCTGGAGCTTGTTGATCGTCCCGAACCCGTCACCGGCCCGCATGAGGTCAAGATCCGGGTGGAGACCGCCGGCATCTGCGGCACCGACCTGCACATCCTGGCCTATGACGATGCCGCCCGCTCCATGATCGACGCCCCGCTGATTCCCGGCCACGAGTTCTACGGCGAGGTCGTGGAGGTCGGCGAACTGGCGACCCACGTCCAGCTCGGCGACAAGGTCTCCGGCGAGGGCCACGTGGTCTGCGGGATGTGCCGCAACTGCCGCGCCGGACGACGACAGATGTGCATCAACACCGTCTCCGTCGGCGTCCAACGCGACGGGGCCTTCGCCGAATACGTGGTGATCCCCGAAACCAACGCCTGGGTCCACCGCGACGAATCCATCACCCCCGAACTCGGTGCCATCTTCGACCCCTTCGGCAACGCCGTGCACACCGCGCTGGCCTACCCGCTGGTGGGCGAGGACGTGCTGATCACCGGGGCCGGTCCGATCGGGCTCATGGCCGCCGAAGTCGTCCGCCATGCCGGGGCCCGCAAGATCGTCATCACCGACGTCTCCGCCGCCCGGCTGGACCTGGCCCGGAGCATGGGCATCGATCTGGCCGTGGATGTCTCCGCGAACCGGATCCGTGAGGCGCAACAGGAAATGGGCATGGTCGAGGGCTTCGACATCGGCCTGGAGATGTCGGGTCACGCCACCGCGCTGCCGGAGATGATCGACAACATGAACCACGGCGGCAAGATCGCCATGCTCGGTCTGCCCAGCACCGCCATCGACATCAATTGGGGCAAGGTCGTCACCCATATGCTCACGCTCAAGGGCATCTACGGACGGGAGATGTACGAGACCTGGTACGCCATGTCCGCCATGCTCGGTTCCAATGCCCAACTGCGCGAGCGCATCTCCTCCATCGTCACCGACCGGCTTCCGGCCACCGAATGGGAAGCCGGATTCGAAGCCGCCCGGGCCGGCCAAGGCGGAAAAGTCATTCTCGACTGGACCGTGTTCAACTAAACGTCTGTTCCGAAAGGAAGAACCATGTACTCCACCCTCAAGGACCAGCTCACCGCCGAACTGGCGGAAATCAGCGACGCCGGAACGTTCAAGCACGAACGCCGGATCGACTCCGCCCAGTCCAGCCACATCGCCGCCGGGGCCCTTGGCGCCCCGGCGCGCGCCGTGCTGAACTTCTGCGCCAACAACTACCTGGGGCTGGCCGATGACCCCCGGCTCGTCGAAGCGGCCAAGACCGCGCTGGATGAGCGCGGCCTCGGCATGGCCTCGGTGCGCTTCATCTGCGGCACCCAGGACCTGCACCTGGAACTGGAAGGGAAGGTCTCGGAGTTCCTGGGCACCGAGGACACCATCTTGTTCTCCAGCTGCTTCGACGCCAACGGGGGAGTGTTCGAATCCCTCTTCGGCCCTGAGGACGCCGTGATCTCCGATGCCCTGAACCACGCCTCGATCATCGACGGAATCCGTCTGAGCAAGGCAAAGCGGTTCCGCTATGCCAACCAGGACATGGACGACCTGCGCGGGAAGCTGACCGAGGCCGCGACCATGAACGACGGGGCAGGGCCCCGCCGATCGGTCATCGTCACCGACGGGGTCTTCTCCATGGACGGCTTCCTGGCCCCCCTGCAGGAGATCTGCGACCTGGCCGACGAATTCGGGGCCCTGGTGATGGTCGACGACTCCCACGCCGTGGGCTTCATGGGGGCCACCGGTGCCGGGACCCCGGAACACGCGGGGGTGTCGGAGCGGGTCGATATCTACACCGGGACCTTCGGCAAGGCCCTCGGCGGTGCCTCCGGCGGCTACGTCGCCGGTCGCTCCGAGATCGTGGCGATGCTGCGCCAGAAGGCCAGGCCGTACCTCTTCTCCAACTCGTTGGCCCCGGCCATCGTCGCCGCGACACTGAAGGCGTTGGAACTGGTCGTGGATTCGGGGGAGCTGCGCACCCGGCTGTTCGAGAACGCCGCACTGTTCCGTCGGCGGATGACCGAGGAGGGCTTCGAACTGCTCGACGGCGAACACGCGATCATCCCGGTGATGTTCGGTGACGCCGCGAAGGCCGCCGCCGTGGCCGACACGATGCTCGAGCACGGGGTGTACGTCACGGCGTTCAGCTTCCCGGTGGTCCCCCGCGATGCGGCCCGCATCCGCGTCCAGCTCTCGGCAGCGCATTCACCGGAGGACATCGAGGCCTGCGTGCAGGCCTTCATCTCCGCCCGGTAGCCGGGGCACCGCACCATGAAGGAGGCCGATCCGCAGTAGCGGATCGGCCTCCTTCGTCCCTGCCTACGGGTGGGTGGCGGTGTTCGGTGGCAGATCCGGCTCAACCGGGGCCGCGTGGACTCCATGCGGCTTCGCCTTGGCTGCCTTGCGTTGTCCACGCTTCTCCAGCCGGCCTTCGACCAGCTGGTACAACACCGGGACCAGGATCAACGTCAGTGCCGTGGAGGAGACCAGCCCACCGATGACCACGATGGCCAGGTCCTGGGAGATGAACCCGCTGGATCCGGTCACGCCCAGGGCCATCGGCGTCAGGGCGAAGATCGTCGCCAGCGCGGTCATCAGGATCGGACGCAACCGCTGCCGGGCCCCGTTGATCACGGCATCCCGGACGCTTTGGCCCTGGCGTCGGTACTGGTTGACCAGGTCGATCAGCACGATCGCATTGGTGACCACGATGCCGATGAGCATCAACAAGCCGATCATCGAGGCCACCCCCAACGGCTTGCCGGAGGCCAGCATGAGCAGGATCGCCCCGGTGGCCGCGAACGGGATCGACACCAGCAGGATCAGCGGCTGGAGCAGGGACCTGAACTCGGCCACCATCAGCAGGTAGACGATCGCGATGGCGACCAGCATGGCCAATCCCAGCTGCTTGAAGGAGTCCGTCTGCTGGGCGCTGACCCCACCGATCTCCACCGAGGCCCCCGCCGGCAGGTCGATGTCATCGACGGCGTCCGTGACCGAGGAGGTCACCGCTCCGAGTTCGCCATCTTCGGGGGTCAGCGAGACGGTGGCCACGAGCTGGCCGCCCTGGCGGCTGACCGAGGCGGGCACGCTGGTGGATTTGATGTCGGCGAGCTGGGAGAGCTTCTTCATCCCCGTGGCGCTGGGGACCGGGGAGTCCTTGAGTTCCTTCAATGTGGACACCGAGGTCCCGCTGTCGACGTAGACCGAGAGGTCCTTGCCGTCGAGCCGGATGCTGTCCACGGCCTGCGGGTTGGCGGCGGAGGCCACGATCCCCGAGACCTGCATTTCGGTCAGCCCGGACTTCGCGGCCTTCGCGCGGTCGACCACGACCTCGATCGTCGGTTGGTCGGCCGCCAGGTCGCTGGCGATATCCGTGGTGTGGGCGGTGTCCTTGAGCGCGGAGAGCACCTGGTCGGAGGCCTTGGTCAGGGCCTTCTTGTCGTCGTGGGCCTTGACGATCACGTCCACCGTGCTGCTGCCGTAGGCGGCAGCTTCCCCCACGGAGATGTCCTCGCCGTCGGGCAAGGCATCCAGGCGCTTCCGGATGCCCTCGCTGATGGCGCTCTGGTCCCCATCCGGATCGGTGTTCACCGTGTACGACGCCGAATCGGCGCCACCGCCGAGCATGGCGGCCAGGCCTTCGCCGCCCACCCCCGCGGTGAGCAGGACGCTCTCGACGCCGTCGGAATCCAGCAGGGCCTTTTCGGTGGCCTCGGCCTGGCTGCTGATCGTCTTCAGATCGGCCCCGGTCTCGAACTCCTGGGTGACCTGCAGGCTGTTCTGCCCGGTGCTGCCCAGGAAGTCGACCTTCAACAAGGGCAGGATGCCGGCGGTCAGGACCAGGATCATCACGGCGCCGACCAGTGTCCAGACCGGGTGGCGCTGGGTGCCACGCAGGATCGGCAGGTAGGCGCGCTGCAGCCGGCTCTTGCGTTCCTTCACCTCGGAGGCGGCGCGGACCTCTGCGGGGTCGACGTCCTGCTGGGGCTGGTGCATGAACCAGTAGGCGAGGATCGGGACGATGGTCAGCGCCACGAACAGCGAGGAGAGCATGGCGATGGCGACCGTGAGGGCGAAGGGCCTGAACAGTTCCCCGACCACATCGCCGACCAGGGCGATGGGAAGGAAGACCATGATCGTGGTCAGGGTCGATGCGGTGATCGCCCCGGCCACCTCCTTCACCGCGGTCAGGATGGCGTGGCGTTTCTCCTCGCCGTAGCCCAGATGTCGTTTGATGTTCTCGATGACCACGATCGAGTCGTCCACCACACGGCCGATGGCGATGGTCAAGGCGCCCAGGGTGAGCATGTTCAGCGAATAGCCGCCCACATTGAGTCCGATGAACGTCACCAGCACGGAGATCGGGATGGAGATCGCGGTGACCAGCGTCGAACGCACCGAGAGCAGGAAGACCAGGATGACGATGACGGCAAAGGCCAGTCCCAGCAGGCCCTCAATGGCCAGGTGGTTGATCGACTGCTCGATGAAGGGCGCCTGATCGAAGATCGGGGTGATGGCGGCGCCGGCGCCCAGCGCGTCCTTGAACCCATCGAGCTTGTCGTTGACCGCGTGGGAGATGGAAACGATGTCGGCATCGGGCAGCGCGGTGACCTGGACGGAGAGGCTGGGCTCGCCGTTGGTCCGGGTGATGGAGGTCTGCTTTTCGTTGGTCACCTTCACCGAGGCGACGTCGCCGATGGTTTTCACCGGCCCGCTGGCGGGGGCCGCGGGGGCGGCAGGGGCCTGGCCCTCCGGGGCCTTCGAGTCCTGACCCGGGGCACCCTGACCCGGGGCATCCTGCCCCGGACCCTCCTGGCCGAGGGCTCCCTGGCCGTCGGCACCGGCGGCCGGGGCGGAGGGCAGCAGGGGCAGTGACTTGAGCGCATCGAGGGATTCGATCGCGTTGCCGGCCTGGACCGACACCGACTGGTCGTCCTCGACGATGGTGCCTGCGGGCAGGGTCGTTCCATTGGCCTTCAGGGCGGAGGAGATCGCCTGCTGTCCCAGCCCGGCGGCAGCGAGCTTCTTGGCGTCGGGGTCGATCGTGATCCGCTGTTTCGTCTCACCGCTGAGCTGGACGTCACGGACCCCCTCGATGCCCTGGATCTCCGGCAGGACTGCCTTCTCCAGGCTGTGGCTCAGGTCTTCGGCGGAGGCGTCGGAGGACGCCGTCAACATGACCACCGGAATATCCGAGGTGCTGCCGGCCAGGATCTCGGGGTCGGCCCCTTCGGGGAGTTTCGAGGAGACCGAATCGATGGCCTCGCGCAGACTTGATTCGACCTTGTCCTGGTCCAGGCCGTATTCGGTGGACACCGTGATGGTGGACACCGACGGGGCCGAGGACGCGGAAACGGTTTCGACCCCGCTGACGCCCTTGACGGCCTTGGACAGCGGCAGGCTGATCTGTTCGTCGATCAGCTCGGGGCTGGACCCGACGGCGGTGGTCAGGATCGTGGTCTGGGGAATGCTGATCGGGGGGATCAGCTCCTGCTTCAGCGAACCCATCGACACGAAGCCGGCCACGGCGATGATCAGGGTCAGGAGCGCGACGACAGCCCGGTTGGCCAGACTGAGGCGGGCGAGATGGTGCACGAGTGGATCCTTCGGCAGGCAGGGGGACGATCAGCCGGTAAGCTGTGACCGAATAAGCATAGCTTGTGGCTAAGCATCAATGGGTATGGATGCTGCGGTCCAGGACGGAACGAGGGGCATGGACGAGCGGGAAGCACTGATGGGACGCATCGAGGCGCTGGAATCGAATGCCGACAGGATGAGTCGGGATGCCTCCCTGGAGGCGCTGCTCTCCCTGCCCCTGACCGTTCAGCAGCTCAAGGCCCTGGCCGTGGTGATCACCGCCAACGGGGATGCCACATCCCAGCGGATGTCCGAGATCCTCCACGTGTCCCTGGCCACGGTATCGGGGATCGTGGACCGGCTGGTCGGCCACGGGGTCGTGGAACGGATCCGCGATGAACGCGACGGCCGTTCACGCCGGCTGGTGGCCACCGATAGTGGCCGGCAGATGCTCCACTCGGTGATCATCGACGCCGACAGGTATCGCAAGGCCGCGATGGCCCGGTTGGCGGTCCCCGATCTGCGGGCCCTGGTCCAGGGGCTCGAGGCCCTGGCCGCCGTCGCCCTGGTCGACGGGGAGACCCCGCCGGGATCCCTCTAGCGGCGGTCGTGGGAGACGACGGCGAGGAAACCCCGCCCGGAGATCTCCGGGGGCGCCGCATCGTTGCCGATGACGGTGTCGAGCCGTTCAAGTCCGAGGGGTTCCTCCCCCGGACCGCCCGACACCACCGCGTTGCCGTGGAGGAACACCGCGTGCTGGTCGTCGAAGACCGGGTGCGGGCGCTTCTTCGACAGTTCGAGGATGACCACGTGGCCCCGGTGGCCGGGCCCGGTGATCAGGTTCAGATCCCTGATCGGGCCCTCCGGCAGGGTGGCCCCGGTGTCCGCCCCGCCCTCGAAACGGAACGGCCGGTACTTCTGCAACCCGTGGTCGACGCCGTCGATGGTGAGCAGCATGAATTCCCCCTCGATGACCGTCAGGATCCTTTCGCACCCCGGGAACGCGGAGAAGGCGCCTGCGCGGGAGACCTCGGCGACGCTGAGACGCCAATTCCAGTCGGTACCGGGGGCCGGGGCCCCGGTACCGGATCCCGGCGGCTGTGAACGGGCGATCTCCACGGTGGAGCCACCCCCGTTGCGCCAGCGTTCGGCGCACAGGGAGGCGAAACGGATCAGGTGGGCCGGGGTGGGGGTGCTCATGCGCAGGTCCTGACGTCGGGGGTGTGGCGACTACTGTAGTGCCGACTCCGCGGCACCGTTGGCTGCTGCCAGCACCGTACCGTCGGCGACCAGGGTGTGGACCGCCTCGATTTCGGGGGCGAGGTAGCGGTCGGTGCCCGGGCCTTCAACCACCTGGCGGATCGCCGTGCGCACGGCGTCGACGACCGGGGAGGACTTCGAGGTCGCCAGACCGCCGTCGCGCATGTCCAGGGCGCGGGCGCTGGTGAGCAGCTCCACGGCCAGCACCCGCTGCAGGCCGTCGATCGAACGGCGCAGCTTCAACCCGGCGGACCACCCCATCGAGACGTGGTCCTCCTGCATGGCCGAACTCGGGATCGAGTCCACGGAGGCGGGGACGGCCAGGCGCTTGAGTTCGGAGACGATTCCGGCCTGGGTGTATTGGGCGATCATGTGCCCGGAGTCCACCCCGGGATCATCGGCGAGGAAGGCGTTGAGCCCGTGGCTGCGGGCCTTGTCCAGGAACCGGTCGGTGCGTCGCTCGGCGATGGAGGCCAGATCGGCCACGGCGATGGCGAGGAAATCCAGGACGTAGCCGACCGGGGCGCCGTGGAAGTTGCCGTTGGATTCGACCCGTCCGTCGGTGGTGACCACCGGGTTGTCGATGGCCGAGGCCAATTCCAGTTCGGCCACGGATTCGGCGTGGGCCAGGGTGGCGCGCACGGCGCCATGGACCTGGGGGGCGCAGCGCAGCGAGTAGGCGTCCTGCACGCGGGTGAAGGCGTGCGAGCCTTCCTTCTGTTCGGCAATCAGTGTTGAACCGGACAGTACGGCGCGCATGTTCGCGGCCGAGGTGATCTGCCCCGGATGCGGGCGCAGGGCGTGCAGATCGGCGGCGAAGACATCGTCGGTGCCCAGCAGACCCTCGATGCTCATGGCCGCGGACAGGTCGGCGGTGGCGACCAGGCGGTGCAGGTCCTCGGCGGCCATCAGCAGCATCCCCAACATGCCGTCGGTGCCGTTGATCAGTGCCAGGCCTTCCTTTTCGGCCAGTACGATCGGTTCGAGGCCGGCGGCGGCCAGGGCCTCGGAGGCCTCGACGCGTTCCCCGGCGGCGTTGTGGACCTTGCCCTCGCCCATGACGGCCAGCGCGCAGTGCGACAGTGGCGCCAGATCCCCGGAACAACCCAACGAACCGTATTCCCCCACGACCGGGGTGATTCCGGCATTGAGCACTGCGGCGTAGGCGCGGGCGACCTCGGGGCGGACCCCGGTCCGCCCGGTGGTCATGGTGTGCAGGCGGTTGAGCATCAGTCCCCGCACGATCTCCCGGTCGACTTCGGCGCCGGAGGAGGCGGCATGGGAGCGGATGAGTGAACGCTGCAGCTGGGCCCGGAGCTCGACCGGGATCTGCTTGGTGGCCAGGGCGCCGAAGCCGGTGGAGACCCCGTAATGCGGCCGGGTGTCGGTGACCAGCCCGTCGATGACCCGACGGGATTCGGCCATGGCGGACAGCGATTCCCCGGAGATCTCGACCCGTGCCTCATGACGGGCGACCTGCACGACGTCGTGGGCGGCCAGTGGCGCTGGGCTCAGGGTGATGGTCTCTGCCATGGGGTGTTCCTCTCGTTGGGTGCCTCCCGGATAGAAGGGCTTGCCAAGTAGTGGCATTCACGTTTCAATAAGTGAAACGTAAATTTTGTCTGGTGGCAAGACAGTGAACCGTCTGATCCACCCGGAGGCAACGAACCAGGAGGAGACATGGCCGAACCGTCCACCCGCACGGTGGAGCGGGCACTGCACCTGCTCGGTTCCGTCTGCGACGCGGGGCATCTCAGCCTCGCCGAGGCGGCCCGACAGACCGGGCTCTCCGCCTCCACCGCCCTGCGCTTATTGCGCACGCTGGAATCCAGCGGATTCGTCCGCCGCGAACCGGAAGCCGGCTACCGGCCGGGAATGCGGATCGTCCAGCTCGGTGCCCAGGCGCTGAGCCACGAATCCCTGGTCTCGCTGGCGATGGAATCCCTCCGTCATCTGGTGGCGGCCACCGGGGAGTCCGCCTATCTCAGCGTCCCCTCGGTCGGCGGAACGGCGGCGCGGCACAGCATCTACATCGCGGTGGAGGAGGGGACGCATTCGGTGCGCCACACCTCCTGGGTCGGCCGGAGCGTCCCGCTCGACAACAGTGCCGTCGGGGCCGTCCTGCGGGGCAGGACCCCAGCGGCCGGGTACGTGGTCGTGGACCGCGGCGTCGAAAAGGACGTCACGGCGATCGCCGCCCCCATCACCGTGGGCCGCGGGGACGAAACCCGGGTGATCGCTGCCCTGTCGGTGATTGCGCCGTCGTACCGGATGGACCCCGAACTGGTCACCCGGATCGGCCGCCAGGTCGCCGCCGAAGCCCACAGCATCCTCACCACCCACCAACTCGACACCGAAGCCGGCGACGACGCCGACAGCAAGGAGCAGACGGCATGAGCCAGTCCTTCACCCAGCACGACCCCGCCCGCACCATCCGTGCCGCCCGCGGGACCGGGCTGACCGCCAAGTCCTGGCAGACCGAGGCGCCGCTGCGCATGCTGATGAACAACCTGGATCCCGAGGTCGCCGAACGCCCCGAGGACCTGGTCGTCTATGGCGGCACGGGACGGGCCGCCCGGTCCTGGGAGGCCTACGACGCCATCACCCGCACGCTGGAGACCCTGGAGGACAACGAGACCCTGCTGGTCCAGTCCGGCAAACCCGTCGGGGTGTTCACCACCAATAAATGGGCCCCGCGCGTGCTGATCGCCAACTCCAACCTGGTCGGGGACTGGGCCACCTGGCCCGAATTCCGCAAGCTGGAGGCCGAAGGCCTGATGATGTACGGGCAGATGACCGCCGGCTCCTGGATCTACATCGGGACCCAGGGGATCCTGCAGGGCACCTACGAGACCTTCGGGGCCATCGCCCGCAAGCTCACCGGGGACCAGGACGGTACCTTGGCCGGCACGCTGACCCTCACCGGTGGCTGCGGCGGCATGGGCGGGGCCCAACCGCTGGCCGTGACGCTCAACGGCGGGGTCTGCCTGATCGTGGATGTCTCCGAGGAGAGGCTGCGCCGCCGCGAAGGCAAACGCTACCTCGACGAGGTGGAGACCGACCTGGACACCGCCCTGGCCAAGGTCCTGGCCGCCCAGGCCGAGCAGCGTGCGCTTTCCGTCGGTTACGTCGGCAACGCCGCCGAGGTCTTCCCCGAGCTGCTGCGCCGACACCGGGCGGGGGAGCTGAGCATCGACATCGTCACCGACCAGACCTCCGCCCACGATCCGCTGTCCTACCTGCCGGTGGAATACACCCTGGAACAGTGGGACGCCGAGGCGCAGGCCGATCCGATCGGCTTCACCAAGAAGGCCCAGGAATCCATGGCCGTCCACGTCGAGGCGATGGTCGGATTCCAGGACGCCGGAGCCGAGGTCTTCGACTACGGCAACTCCATCCGCGACGAGGCCCGCCAGGGCGGCTTCGCCCGGGCCTTCGCCTTCCCCGGTTTCGTCCCGGCCTACATCCGTCCGCTCTTCTGCGAGGGGCTGGGCCCCTTCCGCTGGGTCGCGCTCTCGGGGGACCCGGAGGACATCCGCGTCACCGATCAGGCGCTGAAGGAACTCTTCCCGGACAACGCCCACCTGCACCGTTGGCTCGACGCCGCCGCCGAGCACGTGGAGTTCGAGGGCCTGCCCGCCCGCATCTGCTGGCTCGGCTACGGCGACCGGGCCAAGGCAGGGCTCCTGTTCAACCAGCTGGTCGCCGACGGCAAGGTCTCCGCCCCCATCGTCATCGGCCGTGACCATCTCGACGCCGGGTCGGTGGCCAGCCCCTACCGCGAAACCGAAGCCATGGCCGACGGCTCCGACGCCATCGCCGACTGGCCGCTGCTCAACGCCCTGACCGCCGCCTCCTCGGGGGCCACCTGGGTGTCCATCCACCATGGGGGAGGGGTGGGCATCGGCCGCTCGATCCACGCCGGGCAGGTCTCCGTCGCCGACGGCACCGAGCTGGCCGCCGCCAAACTCGAGGCCCTGCTGACCAACGACCCGGGCATGGGCGTCATCCGCCACGTCGACGCCGGCTACGACCGCGCCTCCGAAGTCGCTGCCGAACGCGGCGTGCGCATCCCGATGGCGGAATAGCATGAACGAGATCAGCACCGTCAATTCACTGATGGCGGCCATCGCGGACACCGGACGCGATCGGCGCCGCGGCGGCTACACCCGCCCCGTCTACTCCACCCCCGAGCTGGAACTGCGTGAATGGTTCACCACCGAGGCCACCCGCCGTGGTCTCGCCGTCGAACGCGATCCCAACGGCATCATCTGGGCCTGGTGGGATCTGCCCGGCGCCGCATCCACCGAGGGGCGCCGCGGGGCCCTGGTCACCGGTTCGCATCTGGACTCGGTCCCCGGCGGCGGGGCCTTCGACGGCCCGCTCGGGGTCGCCTCGGCGCTGGCCGCCCATGACGTGTTGGCCGCCCGTGAAGCCGCGGGGGACCTGCAGCGCCACCGGGCCATGGCCATCGCCGTGTTCCCCGAGGAGGAGGGCTCCGCGTTCGGGGTCGCCTGCCTGGGGTCGCGGCTGCTCACCGGGGCGATCGAGCCGACGCGGGCGCTGAACCTGCGCGACGGATCCGGCACCACCTTCGCCGAGGCCTCGAAGGCCCAGGGGCTGGACCCCGCGGCCATGGGACGCGATGAGGCGGCACTGGCCCGGATCGGCGACTTCGTCGAATTGCACGTCGAGCAGGGGCTGGGGCTCAATGGTGAGGACCATGTCGATGCGGCCGGCCGCGGACCCGCGGTGGCCGTGGCCTCCTCGATCCTCGGACACGGCCGCTGGCGGTTCTCCGTGTCCGGGCAGGGAAACCATGCGGGAACCACCTTGATGACCGACCGGGCCGATCCGATGGTCGCTGCCGCCCAGATGGTGTTGGCCGTCCGGAAGACCGCAGCAGGCCAGACCGGGGCGCGGGCCACCGTCGGACGATTGGAACCACTCCCCGGCGGGACCAACGTCATCGCCTCCCGGATCGATTTCTGGATGGATGTGCGCCACCCCGACGATGCGGTCACCGCCATGCTGGTGGAGCGGATCCACGGCCAGGCACAGAAGATCGCCGCCTTCGAAGGCTGTTCGGTGACCATGACCGAGGAATCCTATTCGGGCACCGTGCATTTCGATGCCACCCTCACCCGGACCCTGCAGAACTCGGTGCGCCGCACCACTGCTGCGGCCCCCGCCCTGTCCACCGGTGCCGGGCACGACGCCGGGGTGCTGGCTGCCGAGGTCCCCACCGGGATGCTCTTCGTGCGCAACCCCTCGGGCATCAGCCATTCGCCCGAGGAGCACGTCGAGGACGAGGACGCCACCGCCGGCACCGTGGCCCTGGCCGACGCGCTGGAGGACCTGCTGTGAGCGGGGCCGCGGAAGACCTCGTGAAGGTGCCGGGCCCGGTGAACGCGCATTCGCATGCCTTCCACCGGATCCTGCGCGGGCGCACCCATGAGGGGGCGACCGGTGGGGCCGGGGACTTCTGGACCTGGCGCGAACGGATGTATGCCGCCGCCGACCAGCTGGATCCGGCCGGCTACGAACAGCTGGCCACCGCGGTGTTCGCCGAGATGGTGGTCAGCGGGTTCACCGCCGTCGGCGAATTCCATTACCTGCACCATGGCCCCGATGGCACCCCCTATCCCGACCATGACATGGAACGCGCTCTGGCCCGGGCCGCCCGGGCCGCGGGAATCCGACTGGTCCTGCTGGACACCTGCTATTTGTCCGGCGGACTCGATGCCGAGGGGGCCCCGGTGGAGCTCAATGCCACCCAACGACGCTTCTCCGACGGAGACGCCGCCGGGTGGGTGGGCCGCCATGCCGCCTTGCGGGCGGCCCTGGCCTCCGAGGAACCCGCCACCGGGGCCGACGGGGCGGGCCTGGTGACTCTGGGCGCGGCCCTCCACTCGGTACGGGCCGTCCCTCTCCAGGCCCTGCCGGTCATCGCGGCGGCCCTGGAACCGGGCGAGCCGCTGCATGTGCACCTCTCCGAGCAGCCCGCGGAGAACCAGGGGTGCCTGGCCGCCCACGGGGTGAGCCCCACCGCCCTGTTGGCCGGGCAGGGGCTGTTGGGTCCACGCCTGTCGGCGGTCCATGCCACCCACCTCACCGAGGCCGATATCGCCGCCCTGGGGGCCGCCGGCTGCTCGATCGTGATGTGCCCGACGACGGAGGCCGATCTGGCCGATGGCATCGGCCCGGCGCGGGCCCTGGTCGACGCCGGGGCGAACCTCGCCCTGGGCACCGACCAGCATGCGGTCATCGACCCGTATCTGGAGATGCGGGCCCTGGAATACGGTGAACGCCTCCGCAGCGGGATCCGCGGCCGCTTCGCCCCGGCGGAGCTGTCGGCGGCTTCGCGGGCCGGGGGGCTGCGCAGCCTGTCCCTGCCCGGCAACGACGACCACCTCCTGGTTGACGCCGGTAGTCTGCGCACCGCCGGTAGCCGGGTGGCCCAGCTGCCCTTGACGGCCACCGCCGCCGACGTCCACGCTGTGGTCATCAATGGCGTCGAGGTCGCCCGGGAGGGAATCCACACCCGGCTCGGCGATCCTGCCGCCTTGTTGAGGACCTTCATCTACGAGCATCGGGAGTTCGCATGAGTGCCACCTTGGTGACCAATGTCGGGGAATTGACCACGCTGGACCCTGACGCACGGGTATTGGCCGGTGCCGCCGTGGTCATGGACCGGGGGCGTATCGCCTGGATCGGGCATCCCCGCCAGGCCCCGGCGGTGGATACCGTGTACGACGCCGGGGGCCGGGCCGCGCTGCCGGGCTGGGTGGATTCCCATACCCACCTGATGTTCGCCGGGGACCGGGCCGCCGAATTCGAGGCCAGGATGGCCGGCGCCGACTACGCGGCCGGGGGGATCAGCGTCACCATGGAGGCGACCCGGACCGCCACCGATTACGAACTCACCCGACTGCTCATGGGCCGGGTGGCCGAGGCCGCCGCCGGGGGGACGACCTACCTGGAGACCAAGACCGGCTACGGCCTGGATGTCACCGAGGAAGCCCGCCACGCCCGGATCGCCTCCACGATCGTGGACCAGGTCACCTATCTGGGCGCCCATCTGGTCCCGCCGGGCGCCGACGCCGAACAATACACCGATCTGGTCTGCTCCGACATGCTCTCCGCCGTGCGCCCCTACGTGAAATGGGCGGATGTGTTCTGCGAACGCGGCGCCTTCACCGAAGACCAATCCCGCAGGGTCCTGGCCGCCTCCCGTGATGCGGGCCTGGGCCTGCGGGTCCACGGCAACCAGCTCGGTCCCGGGCCGGGGGTGCGGTTGGCCGTGGAATTCGGGGCCGCGAGCGTGGACCATGTGAACCACCTCGACGAGGCGGATGTCGACGCGCTCGCCGGATCCTGGTCCGGTTGGGATGCCGCGAGCGGAACGGGGGAATCCGGGACCGTGGCGACCTGCCTGCCCGCCTGCGACCTCTCGACCCGGCAGCCGCTGGCCGAGGGGCGCCGGCTGCTCGACGCCGGCGTCCAGATCGCCCTGGCCTCGAACTGCAACCCGGGGACCAGCTACACCAGTTCGATGGCCTTCTGCGTTTCCACGGCGGTGCTGCAGATGCGCCTGTCCCTGACCGAGGCCCTGCAGGCCGCGACGATGGGCGGGGCCCTGGCCCTGGGGGTGCAGGACCAGGTGGGCAGCATCGAGGTCGGCAAACGGGCGGATCTGCAGCTGCTCAACGCACCGTCGGCGGCCCATCTGGCCTACCGACCGGGCATGCCGTTGACCGGGGCCGTCTGGCGGGCCGGGCAGCGGGTGGATCGGACCGCCGTGGGGTCCGCGCCACTGGCCTAGTATTCACCTATGCGTAGCAAGAGCCTGTGGCCGGAAATCCTGATCGTCCTGGGGCTCTCGCTGGGGCAGTCCGCCCTCTACGCGATCGTTTCGCTGATCGACAAGCTCAGCCGCGGCCCGCTGGGATCACAGACGACCACGCTGAATAATTCGCTCAGCAACCGGCAGTACTTTGATCTGACCTACCAGCTGATGGACATCATGTTCGCCCTGGTTCCGGTCGCCCTGGTGTTCTACCTGTTCTATCTGGCCGGCAGGAACGGGTTCCGTGCGCTCGGATTCGATCTGCGCCGGCCCGGAAAGGATTCATGGCAGGGGGTGGGGCTCTTCGTGCTGATCGGGGTCGGCACCCTGGGGCTCTACGCCGTGGGCCGGACGCTGGGGGTGACCACGGCCCTCGTCCCCGAGGCGCTGGAACCATATTGGTGGACCATCCCGGTGCTGGTGCTCTCGGCCATCCGGCACGGGATCCTGGAGGAGACGATCATGATCGGGTACCTCTTCGACCGGTTGCGGCAGCTGGGCTGGGGGACCTGGCCGATCATCCTCACCAGCGCGGTGGTGCGGGGCAGCTACCACCTCTACCAGGGGTTCGGTCCGTTCCTGGGCAACGCCGTCATGGGGGTGATCTTCGGCTGGATCTACACCCGGACGGGCCGGGTCATGCCATTGGTCATCGCCCATGCGCTGCTGGATATCGCCGGTTTCGTGGGGTATTCGCTCATCGGTTCGGCGATCGGGTTGGGAACCTAGCCACCCCTGGACCTACAGCTTGTAGGCAAACGCCTACAGGGTGTAGGTTCAATGCATGAAACGTGCACCCCTTCACCAGGCAGCAGTGGTCCAGGCAGCCGCCGAACTGGCTGACCGGGATGGCTTCGAGGCCATCACGGTCTCGGCGTTGGCCCGGGAGGTGGGCGTCCGCCCGGCCAGCCTCTACTCGCATGTCAAGGATCTGGCAGCCCTGCTGGACGGGGTGCACGAACTCGTCCTCGGCGAGGTGGCCGAGGCGGTGGCCGCGGGGATCGCTGGGCGCTCCGGATACGAGGCGCTCGTGGGTCTGGGTGAAGCCCAGCGCGACTTCGCCGGGCAGCACCCCGGCCGGTGGGCCGTCCTGGCACGGCCCGCCACGCCGAAGACCGCACGCTCCGCGGGGGCCATCCGCCTCGTTGACCTCACCTTCTCGGTGCTCCGCGGCTACCGCCTGCCGGAGACCGAACTGGTGCACGCGACCCGATTCATGGGCGCCACGGTCAACGGGTTCCTGGCCCTGGAACGGGCCTCCTCCTTCGAGCACCGCGACGAGCAGACCCGGACGTCTTGGCATCGCGCCCTGGAAGCCCTCGACCGCGCCCTGGCTAGCTGGCCCACCACCACAGAGCAGGAGCACTGATGATCACGACCGACCTCACCACAGACCTCGTCCGGGGCGCCGCCGAACTCGAGCAGACCCCCGACGGGATGCGGATCCACCGGCTGCCGGCCTGGGTGCGCCGGCAATACCCTGAACAGACCCTCATGGACCGTGAATCCCAGCCCGCGGGCGTCCGCATTGTCGTGAGGACGACTGCGACCCGGATCAAGCTCGTCTCCCATTCGACGCACACCGCGTTCCGGGGGAGCGAAAGGCCCCGTGGCCGCATCGACGTCTTCGTCGACGGCAGCCTCCAGCTCGGCGACGAACTCACCGGCGGGGACGCCGTGGAAATCGACATGGCCGCCGGCTCGATGCACCACGTGGCCGGGCCCCACCACACAACCGTCGTGGAGGGCCTCGCGCCAACGGAGAAGACGCTCGAATTCCACCTCCCCCACAATGAATCCCTGGAGTTGATCAGCCTCTGCTCCGACAAGCCGCTCCACCCCGCGCCCCGGACCCGTCCGCTGTGGGTCCACCACGGCAGCTCCATCAGCCAGGGATCGAACGCGGCATCCCCCAGCGGGATCTGGCCCGCCGTGGCAGCCCGCCGGGGCGGGGTCGAACTGCACAACCTCGGCTTCGGGGGCAGCTGCTTCGTGGACCCCTTCATGGCGCGGGTGATCCGCGATGCGCCAGCGGACGTCATCAGCGTCAAACTCGGCATCAACATCGTGAACCTGGATGCCATGCGCGTGCGGACCCTGGTCCCGGCCATCCACGGATTCCTTGACACCATCCGCGAGGGGCATCCCACCACGCCGCTGGTGTTGATCTCCCCGATCTTCTGCCCGATTCACGAAAGCACGTCGGGCCCCGGCACGATCGTCCCGGAGAGCCTGGGGACCAGCCAGGTCAAGTTCAGCGCGACGGGGACCCCAGGGGATGAATCGGCGGGACGGCTGACCTTGGAGGTCATCCGCCGCGAGATGCGCTCCCTGGTCGAAGACCGGGCGGACGATGCGAACCTGTACTTCCTGGACGGACTCGAGCTGTATGGGGCCCCGGACGAGGCCGAGCTGCCGCTGCCGGACAACCTGCATCCGGATTCCGCAACGCATCAGCTGATCGGCGATCGCTTCGCCGATCGGGTCTTCGCCGCCGACGGACCCTTCGCGGCGGTGCCGCGGCACTGATCCGGGACGGCACAGAGCGAAAACGACGGCGGCCCGCGGGCCGCCGTCGTTCGGTGTTCCACCTCCGTGAGCGGATCAGAGGGTGATGGTCCCCGAGGGGGTCTCGAAGGTCACCGTCATGATTCCCGGGGTGCCATTGGGGGCCTCCCACTGGACTTCGACATCGCCCAACGGCGACTCCGAGGGGGTGCCCAGCCATTCGCGGACCCGTTCGACCGAACCGGCGATCGCGATCCCGGAGATATGCCCCTGCGGATCCAATGCCCGGGAGGGGTGCAGGTCCTCGGTGCCGGTATCCCAGCGCAGCATGTAGGGCACCTGCGGGTCGGCGATCAGGCCCTTGATGCCGATCTGCTGCCACGTCAGTTCTTGGCCGTCGGGGAACTTGCGGTTGCCCGGGACCGATGACCGGCCCAGACGTTCCTCGAACGGGGCCAGGTCGTCAACGGCGACGCACCAACCCATCCATCCGCCACCCATCTCCGATCGGGCCCGGACGGCCTGGCCGAACGGCGCCTTGTCCGAGGACGGGTGGTCCAGGACCTCCACGACCTCCAGGTACTGGGTGTTCTTCAACGGGAAAATGACGTTCCTGGTCCCGAAGCGGGGATGAATGCCTCCCTTGACGGACTCGATCCCCAGAGTCTTGCCGACACGGGCGGCCGTCGCGGCCAACCCGTCTGGTCCACATGCGTACGAAACGTGATCCAACCTCATCATGGCTTCATGATCGCACTTTGTGAGGTGCGTCTCGACTTAGGGTGCCCTAAATCACCATGGTTCGTATTTTCCTCGACCCGTTTCCCGGGCCTCCATCGCGGCCGTCAGGAGGGGGACCGGACGGGGGAGGGGGAGGAATGTTGCGCCCTGCGGTCATATTGACGCCGCGTTGTTGCGGCGGCCGCCCCGATCCACAACACTGGAGGCAGGTCATGAGTGCCAGCGCGAAACCCCGGTTTGCTGGCCGGCAACCCTCCACTCGCGGTGGGGTGCCCCGGGTGAAGACCTGGTTCGCCTCCACAAGGAGAACGGACAAGCGCGGGTCACCTCCCGGCGTTCCCTTCCGGGACCGCCGTGGAACAGGGGCCCCTGAGTCGTAGAAGGGGACAGAAATGTCTGCATCATGGTCTTTTGAAACCCGCCAGGTCCACGCCGGACAGGCACCGGATCCCACCACCGGGGCCCGGGTGCTGCCGATCTACCAGACGACGTCGTATGTCTTCCCCAGCGCCGAGAGTGCCGCAGCACGCTTCGCGCTGAAGGAACTCGAGCCGATCTACACCCGCACCGGCAACCCGACGCAGGAAGCCGTCGAAACCCGGATCGCCGACCTCGAAGGCGGGGTCGGGGCCCTGCTGCTGGCCTCGGGCCAGGCGGCGACCACGCTTTCGATCCTCAACCTCGCGGGAGCCGGGGACCATATCGTGGCCAGCCCGAGCCTCTACGGGGGAACGCAGAACCTGTTCAAGCACACGTTGAAGCGCCTCGGCATCGAGGTCACCTTCGTGGAGGATCCCGACCACCTGGATTCCTGGCGGGCCGCGGTGAAACCGAACACCAAGGCATTCTTCGGTGAGGTCATCTCCAATCCGCGCCAGGACGTCCTGGATATCGAGGGCGTCAGCACGGTGGCCCACGAAGCCGGGGTCCCGCTCATCGTGGACAACACCCTGGGCACCCCGTACCTGGTCCGCCCCATCGAATTCGGTGCCGACATCGTGGTGCACTCGGCCACGAAGTACCTGGGCGGGCACGGAACCTCCGTCGCCGGGGCCATCGTTGATTCGGGCAACTTCGACTTCGCGGCCGACCCGGAACGCTTCCCGGAATTCAATACCCCCGACGAGTCCTACAACGGGCTGGTCTTCGCCCGCGATCTGGGGGTCGACGGCGCCCTGGGGGCGAACCTGGCGTTCATCCTCAAGGCGCGCGTCCAGTTGTTGCGCGATCTGGGTTCGGCGGTCTCCCCGTTCAACGCCTTCCTGATCGCCCAGGGCCTGGAAACCCTGAGCCTGCGCATGGAACGCCATGTGGCCAACGCGCAGAAGGTCGCCGAATGGCTCGAGGCCCACGCCCAGGTCGACTCCGTCGCCTTCGCCGGCCTGCCCTCCAGCCCCTGGTACGAACTCGGCCGCAAATACGCCCCGCGGGGCGTCGGCGCGGTCCTGGCCTTCGAGATCTCCGGCGGCGAACCGGCCGGCCGGGCCTTCGTCGACGGCCTCGAACTGCACTCCAACGTCGCCAACATCGGCGATGTGCGCTCGCTGGTGATCCACCCGGCCTCCACCACGCACTCCCAGCTCTCCGACGCCGAACGCGCCGCGGCCGGGGTGGGAGCCGGACTGGTGCGCCTGTCGGTGGGCATCGAGCACATCGACGACATCATCGCCGACCTCGAGGTCGGTTTCGCCGCCGCGGCCGCCGCCGGGGACGAAGCCGCAGAGGCCGCCCCGGAAGTCCAGGCCGTCCGGTGAGCCAGGGCGTCGGCGACGTGAGGGAACGACGTCAGGCCCCCGGGGCGCCGTTGATCCGTGACGGCATCCTCAAATGCGTGCCCATCGGCGGCTACCGCTTCGAGACCGGCGGCTGGCTGCCCGAGGTGATGATCGGCTACGAGACCTGGGGGACCCTGGACGCCCGGGCCTCCAATGCGGTGCTGTTGCTGCACGCCCTGACGGGGGATACCCATGTCTCCCGGGGGCACAGCCAGGAAGAAGGCTGGTGGGAAGGACTCGTGGGTCCGGGAAAGACGATCGATACCGACAGGTTCTTCGTCGTGGCCCCGAACATGGTCGGCGGCTGCTATGGCTCCAGCGGGCCCTCCAGCCTCGACCCCGACGGGCAGGCCTGGGGCTCCCGGTTCCCGTTCACCACGGTGCGGGATTCGGTGCGCACCGAGGCCCGGTTGGCCGACTACCTGGGCATTTCACGCTGGCACTCCGTCCTGGGCGGTTCCCTCGGTGGAGCGCGAGCGTTGGAATGGGCGGTGGAATACCCCGAACGCGTGGCCCGGTGCGCCGTCATTGCGGCCACCGCGGTCGCCTCCGCCGAACAGATCGCCTTCGGGCAGATCCAGACGCAGGCCATCCGGCTGGATCCGGACTTCTCCGGTGGCGACTTCTACGGAGCGGCGCCCTCGGCCGGCGCCCTCGACGCCGTCGGCACCGTGGCCCGGGGCAGTGGCACCGGCCCCCTCGCGGGGCTGGGGATCGCCCGCCGGCTGGCCCACATCACCTACCGTTCCGAGCCGGAACTGGAGATCCGTTTCGGGCACGAGGGCCAGGCCGAGGAGGACCCCTTCGGCAGCCCCGGCTTCGACCGGGGCCGGTACCAGGTCGAAAGCTATCTGGACCACCAGGCCGGCAAGCTGGTGACCCGCTTCGACGCGAACTCCTACATCGTGCTCACCGAGGCACTGGTGGGGCATGACGTCGGACGGGGACGGGGCGGGGTCGAGGCCGCCCTGGCCCGGACCGGCGGGGTGGAATTCCTCATCGCCGCCGTCGACAGCGACCGGCTCTACGGCCCGCAGCAGTCCGAGCGCCTGGCCGCTGCCCTGCCGGAGACACCGCAGGTCCAGTACATCCATTCACCGATCGGCCACGATGGCTTCCTGACCGACATCGAACAGTTGAACCAGGTCCTTCGTTCGGGGTTCTACGCCTGAGGGCCCCGCCCCGGGAACCTAGTCCGCGTCGTTGCGCGGATCCCCGGCACCCACGCTGTGGGGGGTCCCGCCCGGGGAAAAGGGCATGGCCTGCGGGCGTTTGGCCGTGATTCCGTCACCGCTGGACTGGTGCCGAAGCCGCCGCAGCACCCAGGGCGCCAGATGCGTGCGCGCCCAGACCAGGTCCTCACGCCGGGCCACCCTCCAGGGCTTGGGCTCCGAGGGGCTCGGCTCCAAGGCCGTGAGCTCGTGTTCGACGTTGAGGGCATCCAGGGCCATCATCGCAATGGTGTGGTGGCCCAGCGGTGAGAAGTGCAGCCGGTCCGGGGCCCACATCCGGGGTTCGTGGAGCTGGCGCATCGCCCACATATCGGCGACGACCGCGTCATGGCGGGCGCCGATGGCCCGCAAGTTCTCGTTGTAGATGGCCACCCGGCCGCGCATCGAGCCCAGGACCGGGGTTTCACCGATATCGGGGCCGTTGAACAGCAGGACCGTGGCCCCGGTGGCCGAGAGCTCGCCGATGAACCGGTCCATGGTCACCGCCAGGGCATCGGGATCCCCACCGGGGCGCAGCACGTCGTTGCCCCCGGCGCAAATGGTGATCAGGTCCGGGCGGAGTTCCAGGGCGGGTTCCAGCTGCTCCTCATGGATCTGGTCCAGCAGCCGGCCGCGGATCGCCAGGTTGGCATAGGCGAAGTCCTCCGCCTGCCGGCTGAGCTGCTCGGCGACACGGTCGGCCCAGCCACGGTGTCCGCCGGGGCTCTGCGGATCCGGATCCCCGATGCCCTCGGTGAAGGAGTCGCCGAGGGAGACCATGCGGCGCCAGGGGTGGCGGATCGCGTCGCCGGGGGACGTGGACGAGGGGTCGGACTGGTCCGGTGCGGAGGAAGCATCATTGTTACTCACGGGTACATCATTTCACCGGGCGCCCGGGTTTACCACCCCGGGACACGACCGGCAGGCACGCCGGAAGCGATGCCGCGTCCTGTGGCCGGGCGCGCCGGCGTGATTCAATGGCCGCATGACTGAGACTTTGCCCCAGCCCGTCGTTGCCTGGTCCCGCCCCGAATCCGAGCGGGAGGGCACCCCCCTGCTGGTCCTGTTCCATGGCTACCTTTCCCATGAGAAGGACCTGATCGGCCTGGCCCCGATGCTGCCGGAGGAATTCACCCTGGCCTCGGTGCGTGCCCCCTACGCCATGGGCCCGGGCTACACCTGGTTCCCGCTGATGGAGGACCTGGACTACTCGCTGGAGAAGGTCGTGGAGTCGGTGCAGCAGGTGTGGGCCTGGCTGGAGGAGGTGAAGGAACAGCACGCATCGGTGACGCTCCTGGGCTTCTCCATGGGGATGGCCGTGGCGACCTCGGTCCTGCGCCACCGACCGGAGGAGATCGACGCCGTCGTCGGACTGTCGGGATTCGCGATCCAGGCCGCCGGACACGAATTCTTCAACGACCAGGCCACGAAGGCGGCCCGGACGCCGATGTTCTGGGGACGCGGACAAGCCGACCCGGTGATCACCGAGGAGAAGATCGATTTCACCCTGGACTGGGCCGGGGAACACACCGACCTGACCAAGATGCTCTATGCCGGAATGGGCCACAGCGTATCGGAACCGGAAATGAAGCATGTGGGCGAGTTCCTGCGCCACCACGTGCTGGACTAGGACCCGGCGGAGTCGCGCCTACTCGGAGGTGACGATCACCGACTCGTCGGCCAGGGCGATCACATCGTCGATCTTCAACTGCCGGCCCCGGCGGGTCTCGATCTCACCGTTGACCTGAACCATCCCGTTTTCGATGAGCTCCTTGGCATGGAAACCGTCCTCGGCCAGGCTCGCCAGCTTCAGTAGCTGCCCCAAACGGATCGAATCGTCGCGGATGCTGATGGGCCGGGGCTGTTCTGCTGTCATGAGACCATCTTGCGTCACGAGCAGGTCCGGCCGCCACCGCGGCGATAGCATGTCCAACGATGACCCCAGTGATTGCTCCGCGGGCGAAGGCCCGGCACCTTCCGTTATGGGCCGGTCTGGTCCTGGCCATCATCGGGGGACTGATGATGCCCATCCAGGGCCGGATCAACGGCGGGCTCGCTGAACGGATGGGGGACCCGAACGCCGCGGCGGCCATCAGCTTCGCCGGCGGGACCGTGGTCATGATGCTGGCCTCGGTCCTGCTGCCGCGGGGGCGGGCCGGACTGGTGGCCATGCGCCGGGCCGTGGCCGGACGAGAATTCCCACGCTGGTACCTGCTGGCGGGGATCAGCGGCGGCTACATCGTCTTCGGACAGAGCCACGCGGTGCCCCTGATCGGCGTCGCACTGTTCACCGTGGCCATCGTGACCGGACAGACCATGAGCGGGCTGATGGTCGACCGGGTCGGATTCGGCCCCGGGGGCAAACGCTTCATCACCGCCCGGCGGATGGCCGGGGCCGTACTGATGATCATCGCCGTACTGTGGGCGGTATCGCCCCGGCTGGAATCCTCCGCCGACGGGCTCTCCTGGCTGGTGCCGGTGCTCCTGCCGTTCACCGCAGGGCTGTTCATGGGGTTCCAGCAGGCCATGAACGGGACCCAGACCGCCGCCTACGGCACCCCCATCACCGCCACCCTGGTCAATTTCCTCGTCGGGGGAACCGCCCTGTTCATCCTGTGGGGCCTCAGCTCCCTCGGGGGTGAACACCAGCTGTCCTTCCCCGCCGAATGGTGGCTCTACACCGGAGGGGTCTTCGGCTGCGTGTTCATCGCCATCGGCGCCCTGCTGGTCAAATCCCTGGGCGTGCTGATCTCCGGATTATGCATGATCGCCGGACAACTCGTCGGCTCGCTGGCCATCGACCTGATCCTGCCGGCCCCGGGCACCGTCATCGCCGTGGCGACGTTGCTGGGCACCCTGCTGACCCTGGCCGCCGTCGTCCTGGCCAGCGTCCCGGCCGGACGGCTGGCCCGGCCCACGCGGGGGCGCCGGTAGGTGAAATTGCCTGCGGACACGGCGATCACGTTAGGCTTGGCCGATATTGTTACCCCGCTACGGACCGCAACCAGCGGCCTCGTAAACCATTGGAGTTGAATTCATGGCGCCCCAGTCCCCGCTCGATCAGGTCATCTCCCTCGCCAAACGGCGCGGCTTCGTCTTCCAGGCCGGTGAGATCTACGGTGGATCCCGCTCCGCCTGGGACTACGGCCCGCTGGGGACCGAACTGAAGGAAAACATCAAGCGCGAGTGGTGGCAGTCCTTCGTGCGCGGCCGCGACGACATGGTCGGCCTGGACTCCTCGGTCATCCTGCCCAAGGCGGTCTGGGAGGCCTCGGGGCATGTGGCGACCTTCACCGACCCGCTGGTCGAGTGCACCAGCTGCCATCGACGCCACCGCGAAGACCACCTCATCGAGGCCTTCACCGCCAAGAAGAAGCGCGACCCGGTCGATGGCATGTCGGAGATCGCCTGCCCGGATTGCGGGAACAAGGGCGGCTGGACCGAACCGCAGCTCTTCTCCGGCCTGGTCAAGACCTACCTCGGCCCGGTGGACAACGAAGCCGGGCTGACCTTCCTGCGCCCCGAAACCGCCCAGGGCATCTTCGTGAACTTCAACAACGTGCTCACCACCTCGCGCAAGAAGCCCCCGTTCGGCATCGGCCAGATCGGTAAGGCCTTCCGCAACGAGATCACCCCGGGCAACTTCATCTTCCGCACCCGCGAATTCGAGCAGATGGAGATCGAGTTCTTCACCGCCCCCGAAGACGCCGGGCACTGGTACCGGGAATGGATCGACGCCTGCTGGGCCTGGTTCCTGGATCTGGGCATCAACCCGGAGAACATGCGCCAGTACGACGTTCCCGACGGGGAACGCGCCCACTACTCGGCGGGTACCGTCGATTTCGAGTACCGCTTCGGTTTCAAGGGCTCCGAATGGGGCGAGCTGATGGGGGTGGCCAACCGGACCGATTACGACCTGGGGGCCCACACCGCAGGCTCGGGCACCGAACTGAGCTACTTCGACCAGGCCACCGGCGAGCGGTTCACCCCCTACGTCATCGAGCCCTCCTTCGGCTTGACCCGCGCGATGATGGCATTCCTGGTGGATGCCTACACCGAGGACGAGGCCCCGAACTCCAAGGGTGGCGTCGATAAGCGCACCGTGCTCAAGCTGGACCCGCGGCTGGCCCCGGTGAAGGCCGCGGTGCTGCCGTTGAGCCGCAACGAGGAACTCACCCCCAAAGCCAAGGAACTGGCCGCCGAGCTGCGCAAGCACTGGAACGTGGACTTCGACGATTCCGGGGCCATCGGCCGCCGCTACCGTCGCCAGGATGAGATCGGCACCCCGTTCTGCATCACCGTGGACTTCGACACGCTCGAGGACCACGCGGTGACCATCCGTGAACGCGACACCATGAACCAGGAACGAGTGGCCCTGGACCAGGTGAAGTCCTACCTGGCCACGCGTCTACTCGGCGCCTGAGCCCCCACGGGCCGGCCACCCCACGGTGGCCGGCCCGCAGTCGTTTCACCACCTCCAACTCGCATCAGGAGCATCATGAGCAACCTCACCTACCGGCCGTGGCAAGAAGGCGACGACCTGGCCCTCCTGGAGATCCTCGGGGATCCATCCACACCACAGGCCCATATCGACCGCACGATGCTCCGTGCCGATGGTGATGACCCGTGGGCCCGCACGCTCGTCGCCGTCGACGAGGGCGTCCCGGTCGGCGCCGGCACGCTGTTCGAGTCCTCGCTGCACCCCGACCGGCTGTGGTTCTTCGTGGAGGTCGCCCCGGGCCTGCGCCGCCAGGGGGTCGCCACCGAACTGCTGCGGCGGCTGCGCGAATTCCCGGCCCCGTCGGGGGTCACCGCACTGAAGTCCAGGTACACGGTCGAAGGCGCCGAAGGTGAAGCAGCGGCCGCCTTCACGGTCTCCCTCGGCCAGGAACAGATCCAGAGGTCCCGCGGGGTCGTCGTGGAACCGGACTCCTTGCGCCTGCCGGTCTTCGAGGACGAAGGACTGACCCTGGAGGAGGCCGCCACCGGGTCGGTGGAGCTCTCCCAGGTGGTCGCGGACTTCTACAACGCGGTCCACGAGTGGGACCGGGCGCAGATGACCCTGGGCCGTGCCCAGACCATGCTGCTCAACGAGGCCACCGGGGCCAAGGGCGCCATCGTGCTGCGCGACAAGCCCAAGGAATCCGGCGGCAAGATCCTCTCCTTCGCGATCAGCTACGAGCCCGACCGCGTCGACGCCCCGGCCGATGTGCTCATGGGCTGGGACCCCTCCCTTTCCGACTCCGAGGCCCGTGAGGCGGTCCGCGGTCTGCTGGCCATGCTGGCCCACCAGTACCCGGTCAAGCTCGAAGTCGACGACGCCATGGCCCCGCTCGCGGATCTGACCGATGAACTGATCACCGCCGGATCGGCGACCGTGGTGACCACGACGATCATCGTCGCCAACTAATGCACCCAGGCCGCCGGGGAGGGCCCTTCCCGGCGGCGGCATTCGGAGGATCGGCCCGTTCTTGACACAATGGGGTCGTGAGCGTGATTACCCCCGATACCCCGACCCCGCCCCAACTGATGCTGCCCCCGCTGCAACTGGGCCATCTCACGGTGGACACCCCCGTCGTCCTGGCCCCGATGGCCGGCATCACCAATGCCGCCTTCCGGCGCCTGTGCCGGGAGTACGGCGGCGGGTTGTTCGTCTCCGAGATGGTGACCTCCCGCGCGCTGGTCGAACGCAATGAACAGTCGTTGCGGATCATCTCCCACGATGACGACGAAGGCATCCGCTCGGTCCAACTCTACGGGGTGGACCCGGCCACCGTCGGCGCCGCGGTGCGGCTGATCGTCGAGGAGGACCGCGCGGACCACATCGACCTGAACTTCGGCTGCCCGGTCCCCAAGGTCACCCGGCGCGGTGGGGGAGCGGCCCTGCCGTGGAAGACGGATCTGTTCACCTCCATCATCCAAGCCGCCACCCGCGAAGCAGCCCGCGGGGACGTCCCGCTGACCATCAAGATGCGCAAGGGCATCGACGAGGACCACCTGACGTTCATCGAGGCCGGGAAAATCGCCCGTGATGCCGGCGTCGCCGCCGTGGCCCTGCACGGGCGCACGGCGGGCCAGCATTATTCCGGGAAGGCCGACTGGGACGCGATCGCCGAACTGCGCAACGCCCTGCCCGATATCCCCGTGCTAGGCAACGGGGACATCTGGAGCGCGGAGGACGCCGTCGCCGTGGTCGAGCAGACCGGGGTCGACGGCATCGTCGTGGGCCGTGGCTGCCAGGGCCGGCCCTGGCTCTTCGGGGACCTTCAGGCCGCCTTCGAGGGATCCGATCGCCGGTTCCGTCCCGGGCTGGCCGAGGTGGCCACCAGCTTCCAACGCCACGCCGAACTGCTGGTCGAGTACTTCGAGGACGAGGGCAAGGCGCTTCGGGACATCCGCAAACACGTGGCCTGGTACTTCAAGGGCTACGCGGTCGGCGGGGACCTGCGGGCGGCCCTGGCCGCCGTGGAGACGTTGGACTCGCTGGCCGAGTTGCTCGCTGAACTCGATGCCGACGTGCCCTACCCCGGGGGCGGCGCCGAAGGCCCCCGCGGCCGGGCGGGATCGCCGAAACGCACGCATCTGCCCGACGGGTGGCTGGACAGCAGGTCCATGGACGAGGAGCACCGTGCGATGATCTCCGCCGCCGAACTGGACGTGTCAGGTGGTTGAGCGGCAGACCCGCCGCAGCCCGGCCGGCTACACGCCCTTCGACGAGGAACGCTGGGTCGGCGAACCGGAGAAGCTCGCTTACCGCACCAGCTTCGAACGCGACCGGGCCCGCGTCCTGCACTCCTCGGCACTGCGCCGGCTGGGGGCCAAGACCCAGGTCGTGGCCCCCATGTCCGATGATTTCGTGCGCACCCGGCTCACGCATTCGCTCGAAGTCGCCCAGGTCGGCCGCGAACTCGGGGCCACCCTGGGCTGCGACCCCGACGTCGTGGACACCGCCTGCCTTTCCCACGACCTGGGGCATCCGCCCTTCGGCCACAACGGCGAGAAGGCCCTGAACCAACTGGCCGCCGGCATCGGCGGATTCGAAGGCAACGCCCAGACCCTGCGGCTGTTGACCCGGTTGGAAACCAAGAAGTTCCGTGATGACGGCGAACCCGCAGGTCTGAACCTGACCCGTGCCACCCTCGACGCCGCCTGCAAATATCCGTGGCGGCGGAGCGAGGCCCCCATCGTCAACGGCCGGCAGACCGGAAAATTCGGTGTCTACGAAGATGACCTGCCCGTCTTCGACTGGCTGCGCTCGGGGCACGACGGCGGTGCCACCGTGTCCCCGGAGCCGCGGCAGAAATGCGTGGAGGCCCAGGTCATGGATCTGGCCGACGACATCTCCTATTCGGTCCACGATGTGGAGGACGCGATCGTGGCCGGCCGTTTCCAGTTGCGGTGGATCCGTGATGCGGACCAGCGGGCGCGGGTCATCGACTGCACCCAACGCTGGTATCTGCCCGAGGTCGATACCGCGACCATCGACGGCGCCCTGGCCCGGCTGGAGGCCACCGGTGAATGGGTCGAGCACTACGACCAGTCCCGCAAGGGCGCAGCCGCATTGAAGGACATGACCAGCCAGTTCATCGGCAGGTTCTGCCAGTCGGCCTTCGACGCCACCCGGGCGGTCTATGGGCCGACCCGGCTGACCCGGTTCAACGGCCACCTCATCATCCCCGAGGAAACCGATCACGAGATCGCCGCGATGAAGGGGCTCGCCGCCGCCTACGTGATGACCAGCCAGGAACGCCAGCCCATCTACCAGCGCCAGCTCGAGGTGCTGGGTGAACTGGTCGGGTTGCTGGAGGACACCGGGGACCGTTATCTCGAACCGCTCTTCGCCGAGGACTGGGCCAGCGCCACCGACGATGCCGGCCGGCTGCGGGCGGTCATCGACCAGGTCGCGAGCCTGACGGACTCCTCCGCCAAGGAATGGCACGCCACCCTGGTGCAGGGCCATTCCTTCAGCCTCGAGCTCTTCTAGACCTCCTTCAGCCAGCCCGAGACCGGTCCGCCCTGGACCAGACGTTCCAGGGGGACGTCCAGGCCCTGCTTCTTGAGCTTCATGACCAACTGGATGAACCGCACCGAGTCCAGACCCAGATCGGCCAGATCGGAGTCGGCAGTGATCTCCGCGGCGGGAATGCCCAGCAGGGCTGCGGACTCGCGGATCACGGTCTGCAGCTTCCACTGGCCGCCGAGGTGCTGCATCGTCGTCACGACGCCGCAGCGTGCCGAAACCCATTCCAACGCCCGGGCGTGGTCCTCGGCGGTGAAATCCGCTACGGCATCGGCGACGATGAAGGACTGGACATCTGACATGAATCCCTCCAGGGCCGTGGCCAAGCAGCCGATGAAGGCATAGACCCCGGTGATGACCAACTGGTCGCGCCCTTCCGCGCGCAGGCGTTCCAGCAGATCGGTGCGCTGGAAAGCGCTGTAGCGCCATTTGCGCATTACTTCGGAAGCGTCCGCGGGAGTCAGGGACCCCACGATCCCGGTATCCGCGGTGCGAGGGCCGTAGCCCCAGAAATCGGTCAGAAGGGCACGTTCGTCGGGATCCTGGTCGCCGGGCTGGGCACTGTAAACCACCGGAATACCCAGTAGGCGTGCCTGGGCGATGAGCTCGGCGATGTTCCCCAGAACGGTGTCCATCGGTTCGGCGTCAGCAGCATACTTATCCACGAAGTGGTTCTGCATGTCGTGAACGAGGAGGATGCTGCGCTCCGGGCAGGAGATCCAATCGCCTACCCGGTTCACCCCGTCCCAGCGCGGCAAGTCGTAGCGAAGCGCCTCGGGGATTTCGAGGTTCGTCGTGTCCATGGTGTTGG
The DNA here is from genome assembly GCF_052377615.1 of Arthrobacter sp. AOP36-A1-22. NCBI lineage: Bacteria > Bacillati > Actinomycetota > Actinomycetes > Micrococcales > Micrococcaceae > Arthrobacter > Arthrobacter sp. AOP36-A1-22. The sequence goes on along the minus strand of NZ_JBQSWX010000014.1, from coordinate 2,870 downwards.
TGCTCATGCGTTGGTGCTCCTTTGCTCGCGCAGCAGTGTCCGCAGGCGAACCCGGCTGATTTTTCCTACCCCGGTGACGGGGAACTGTTCGGTGGTCTCGATCCGATCGGGAACCTTCATGACATCGACGCCGCAGTCCCGCAGATGGGAGGCGATCGACTTCCGGTCCACTCCGGAATTCGCGCTGGTGCCCGCACGTGCCGGGACGATGATGGCGACACTGCGTTCGCCGAGGTATTCATCGGGCTCGGCCACGACGACGGCATCGTCGATGGCGGGATGGGCCAGCAGGATGTCCTCGACCTCCTCGGCGGAGATCTTTTCCCCGCCGCGGTTGATCTGGTCCTTGGACCGCCCTTCGACGATGAGGGAGCCGTCGGCGCGCTGTCGCACGATGTCACCCGTGCGGTAGAAACCGTCCTCGGTGAACGCCTGGCGGTTGGCCTCCGGTGACCGGAAGTACCCGCGGATCGTATAGGGGCCCCGGGTCAGCAGGTGGCCGCGGTGCCCAGAGGCGACCGGGCGGTCCTGCTCGTCGACGATCCGGATCTCGTCGGCAGCGCTCATGGGCCGGCCCTGCGTGCCGATGACCGTGTCGGCATCGTCGTCGGGCCGGGTATAGCAGACCAGTCCCTCGGCCATGCCGAAGACCTGTTGCAAAGTCCCGGGGACCAGCTCCATGAGCCGTCGGGCCAGTTCGGGGACCAGCTTGGCGCCACCGACCTGCAGGAGCCGCAGGCTCGAGAGCTGTCCGATGGCGTCAGGTTCCAGCTCGGCATGGTTGACCCACAGATGCGCCAGCGGCGGAACGAGCGGGACCACCGTCACCCGGTGGAGGGCCACGAGATCAAATACGGCCCCGGGAAGTTGGTCTTCGGTCAGGACCACGGTGCCGCCGGCCAGCAGCACGCCCAGGAAGCCGGGGGAGCTCATCGGGAAATTGTGCACGGCCGGGATCACCGATAGGAAGACGTCCTGGGGCGTCAGTCCACACACCACGTTGCTCCGGCGGATTGAATACAGATAGTCGTCGTGGGTGCGGGGAATGAGTTTGGGCAGACCCGTGGTTCCCCCGGAGAGCTGCAGGAAGGCGATGTCGTCCGTCCCCGAGACGCGGTAGGTCTGCTCGAGCTCCCGGCCGGTGATCGAGGCGCTGCGGAGTTGCTCCGCGGTCATGACCCACCTGGCTGAAGCGACCTGTTCGACCACGTCGGCGGCGACCCGGGCAGCGTCGTAGTCCGCGGTCATGTCGCCAACGATGAGGGCAACGGCCTTCGCCCGGTCGGCGACGGCCGTGAGCTCGCGTTCACGACTGCTGCCCAGACAGTAAACGGGAATGGCTCCGATGCGCATCAGGGCCAGGGCGCAGACGACGAGTTCGATTCGGTTCGGGAGTTGGAGGATGACCCGGTCCCGATCGGTGAGCCCCCGGTGGGAGAACACCGCAGCCAGTCGGCTGATCCGGGCGCCGAGCTCGGCATAGCTGAGCTGTCCGTGGTCATCCACCACTGCAGGGTGATCCGGGGTGGCTCGAATCGCGGCCTCCGCGATGCGATCCAGCCGTTCTCCGGTCCAGTACCCGTCACGGCGGTAGGCCGCTGCTGCTTCGGCTGGCCAGGGCCGGCCACCGGCGGCCAGCAGGGGGGTCGCTGAGTTCATGGTCTGTGGGTTCATCGATTGCCGCCTTCCCCGAGCCCCAGCGCCGCGAGGACGGTGCGCAACTTGGCCCCGGTCTCCGCGGCCTCCGATCGGGGATCGGAGCCGGCGACGATGCCGGCTCCCGCCGAAATGAGGGCCGTGGGGCCGTCGACCAGGGCCCCACGGATGGCGACCACCCACACCCCGTTTCCCGCGCGGTCCTGCCAGCCGACGGCGCCGGTGAAGTAGCCGCGGCTAGCTTCAAAGCGTCGCAGAAGGGCGCGGGCCTCGGAGGTCGGCGTGCCGCATACGGCAGGGGTGGGGTGCAGGGTGCGGGCCAGGGCGGCGGCCGATGGCCGGTGACCCGAGGTCCCGGGGGCAGAGAGGTCCCCACGGATCCAGGTGCCGAGATGGAGCATGGAATCCGTCGTGGTGGTGTCCTGGGCCTCGACACGTACATTGGAGCAATTCGGGGCCAGACCGGAAGTGACGGCGTCGACGACCAGTCCGTGTTCACGGGCATCCTTGCTCGAGGTGCGCAGGTCTGCGGCGCGTTTCCGGTCTTCGTTGTCCTCGCCACTCCGCGGGCGGGATCCGGCCAGGGGGTGGGAGCTGACGGAGGAGCCGTCTCGTTCGAGCAAGAGTTCGGGACTCAGGCCCACGAAGGAGCGCCCGTGTTCAAGCGGGATGTGGTAGCCGAAACCATTTTCGGAGGAGGACAGGAGCCGCTCCAGGAGCCCATGGGGGTCGATCGGGCCATCGGCGGCCACCAGCTTGGAACGGGCCAGGACGACTTTTTCGAGCTGTCCGTCACCAATCAACCGCAGAGCTTCTTCGACGCGGCGTTCGTATCCGGCCACGTCCGGGATCTCAACGAGGGACTGGATGCGGGGAGTCCGGCTGTCCGGGGCCACATCGCCGGTGGCGCCGGAGTATGCCTCATTGGCACCGCAGATGAAGACGGCGGGCTCGGTGGCGTCAAAGGGCAGGCAGCCGATGACGACATCGGCATCGGGTTGCGTCTCGAAGGCCCGGGCGATCGCGTCCTCGAAATCGGGAGAAGGGACCAGATTCAGGGCTCCGCTGACCTGTCCGGTGAACCCGGGGGAGACAAATCGGGCGGTCCGGACAGCGGTGACCGTGCCGCGCCCCGATGGGGCGGCGGCGTGTTCGTTCCGGGGTGGTGCCACGCGGAGGGTGTCGGTGGTCGTACTCATCATTGACTTCCTAGG
>NZ_JBQSWX010000013.1:0-92780 GCF_052377615.1 Arthrobacter sp. AOP36-A1-22 | reverse complement strand
ACTAGCGCAACTTCCCCGGGGCTTGGCTGCTCTCTGCACACTCGTGGATTCATTGGGAGGCGTCCAGGCGGTGAGGTACACCGAGGCCGAGCAGCTCATTCCTCTGCTAGTCAAAGATCTGGAATCACCGCAACCCGCCCACGGTCCAGATGACGGCTCATGGCATGAACTTCCGTTGGAGCGTGACGAGAGTGTGCCTCCTGCGCCGGGGCGATACCGTCGAGTCCGTGTCGATGATGCGTTGATGATTGATGGCTCCGTGGCCCTGTTGAAGGGGCAGGAATTCACCGTCCTCGACGGACTAGGTCCCATGATCTGGGAATCGCTAGCCAAGTGGACCAGCACAGAATCATTAACTGACGCTTTGATCCTCGCATTCGGCCCACACCCCGAGGCGCGTCTCATCGTCGAGGCCACCCTCGAGAATCTAGAAGGTCGCGGTCTCGTGGAAGAATCAGTGTCCTGCACCAGTTGATGCCGGAGGCACCCTTGGCCCGCATCGATCCCGGACAGTAGGCGTCGGCACAAGTTCCTGAAGAGCTGATCTTCGGATGCCTCGCCCCATGGGGACGCCGCCTCGTCGACGACGTGCGGCTAGGGGGCCCCTAGGTTTCCAAATGGCCAAATCACTGCTGCTACTTCACCGACGACATCCGCCTCCGGGACGAATTTTGCGCACTCGCTACCCTCTCCCGAGGGCAGCATCCGGCAGTCCGCAACGCTGTCAGCAGACCTACTCCGATGATCACCCATCACCAGATAGTGCCCTTCCGGCACTTTCACTGGCCCAAAACACCTCGGAGACCGTGCTGCGTCAGTACAGTCGATACTTCCGGAAACGAACTCGAAATCCTCGAAGAGATAGGGCTCTTCCACTGGCTCGCCATTTCTCAGGAGGCTGCCCTCAACGGTGCAACATTCAACGGTATCCAGTGGTGAGCCGATAATGCGCTTCACCAGGTAGTGGGTATTGGACGGACCAACCCCTGTCACGTCTCCGATTCCCCTGACGACGCTCTTCAACGCCGAGGGCTTCTCGACCGAGCTCGCGTCGTTCCAGTCCCCTGGCTCGCTGAAAACCACGATGTCGCCGTTCTCCGGTGCCGAAAAGTGCAGGCCGATCCTGTTGGCCACGATCCTATCCCCGACTTCGAGCGTTTGCTCCATGGACTCAGAGGGGACCTGATAGATCTTCGCTACGAACAACTGGACCAGGACCAGGACCAACAGGGCAGCCCCGAAATTCAGAATGAACGTGAGCGTCAAGGGAAGTTTCTTCTCTTTCTGCCTTTTGCTGTTAGTCACTGGAACATCCTAGGCAGACAGCGCTGTCGGCAACCAACGCCTACAGCCTTCCGTACGAATTTTCGCGGACATTCCTGGGTGCCAGATGCCCGGCCGCCGCCAGAGACGTGCGGAGTTGACGCGCTGATGCGAAGCCTGAGTGTTTGGCGATCTGATCGACCGAGAGAGCATCGTAGGCGCTATTCTGCAAGAGCTGCACGGCCAGTTCGACCCTGAGATTGCGGATCCGTCCGGCTGGCGAATCGTTTCGGACAGTGAATTCCCGCTGGAGTTTCCTGATGGAGACGTTCAGATCCCGCGCCACGGTACCCGGGTTGCATCTCGGATCGTCCCGTTTCGCGGTCATGATCGAAATAGCCCGTTGATAGAGATGCGTTTGGCTCGGAACGGATTCATTGTCCAAGCCGACGTGCGAAAGAAAAAGCGATCCGACAATTTCCTGCACCATTCGTTCAACGAAGTATCCGGACAAGGCTGTCGGCGACGAATCGTTCCAGGCGATTGTTTTCAGGAAGTTCGCCGCCGGCTTGGAGAGGAATTCGGAAGTATTCAGCGATCCGTAGTCCGTACCGGGTTGCGCCCCCATTTCAGCCAAGACATCTTCTGGAACCCTGATGCCGATAAATGCGCTCTCGACGGGACAGGATGCTGTACCACCGACTCCCGAACGGTAGAAAAATACCGCCCGTTCGTTGAGTTCGATGCGTTCTCCTGGCCCCATTTCGACCGTTGCCTTGCCTCTGTCGACGAAAAATACTGTCACGTCGCTGGGGCTGCTAGGGACTTCGAAACGAATGGTTCCGGCGCGGACCATCGCATAAAAGGCCGTCGAGGTTCCGACACGGAGCACCTCGGCGGTCATTCCCCAGGTGGGATCTGCTCGTGGTAGAACCCCCAGCCGATTGTTGTCGTTCAGCACAACGACTTCACCGCCAACGGTCGCATGGCTCGCGTTGAAGGTAGCTACAAACCGGCTGGAAAGTCCTGATTTCGCGATCGCTCGTCCCCCTGCTCTTTGTGCGCTCCATCATCTCGTGACTGCGCGTATCGAACCATTCCTACGATTAGAGCACGAGGGCGACAAACTGGGAACCACGTCGGATACGCCGCCCTTTGACTAGTCTCCTTGCTGACAACTAGCGGTTTCGCGCCATCTATGGGTGTTTATGCGCCACAAGCGCTTTTATGCGTGTCTCTCATCACCAGAAGCATGTTTGCTGTTCTGGTGCCGTCGAACTTGTCGGCGCATCAACCGAATTTTGAACTAGGAGGACATTGACTTGTCAACTCACGAGACGGACAGCGCCATCACCAAGGGCAGTCAACACACGGCACGCCGAACAATCGTCAAGGGAGCTGCCTGGTCGATCCCGGTAGTCGCAGCGGCCATGGCCGCTCCGCTGGCTGCAGCTTCAGTGAATAACGCCTCACTCGCATTCACAGACACTGAAACAGGTCTCCTTGCTTTGCGCGTTCTCGGTGGCGGCGGAGTCGTGAATGCGCAAGCTTTGGTCACCGTCCCCACGGAACTCACCCTGACTAACGGTCCCGGCGCTCTCGAGGGCCTGGCGGCCATCACAGTGACCGTAGGAAGGCCAGCGGGGATAAATATCCCCCTCGGCAGGGCCCGAGGCTTTGGAGTAGCATCCTACAACGGCGTGGACTCCACGGACGGGCAACGAACGGCCGTATATCAGAAAGCACTCGGCGTTCGGTACGGTTTCCCGTTGACGACCTTCACGACGTCACAGAACATCTCCGTGGCCTCAAACGGACAACTCGTCTTCCCGATTGAATTCGGCCTGGCTGGCTCGTCCACGGGGGTCAGTGTCTCGATCCTCGCCCGCTTCCCCGTGACCATCACGATGATCATCGATGGGAAGACCTTCACCGCCACCTCCAATGTTCGCGTGCCTGTTGGCGCCGGTATCCTCTAAGGCCCGGACAAAGACCTGGAAGAGGGAGCCATCTACGCAGCTGTCTCCCTCTTCCCGATTTTGGTCAGACTCGCCTACTTGGGGGTTGGCCAGCCGAAGACTGTTTTCACGAAGTTCCGCTCCACCTAGGTCCACGATCGGTTGCCTTTTGACCAACTGTCGGCGTTGAACCTTGCGGCCGGAGGCGTTCCCTTTATCCGGTCGGAAGCTCGCGGATCTTGTGATTTATCCTGCACGAAACGCCGATCGGCTGTTCCCAAGCGCTGGGAGGGTATCCGGGCCCCGGCCATGAGGCTGGGGCCCGAACCCTTTGGAACGTTTGGCTGCGGTACAGAGCTTGGGCAAATTATGACACCCGGCCATCAACTCCTCCTCCCCTAGCGTCTTCCCCCACCAGCGCGGCGACACGTGATTGCCTTGCCGGGTGAATAGCGGCCCGAAAACAGGTTGCACGATGGCCTGATGGCGGGCATCAACCACGGCTTGGCCGGCATGGCAGTCCTCTTGGGAACCTTCAACTGTCCTCTATGACCCGCGAGTCTGGATCGGTGATCTTGCGTTTGGGCTGGTGACGGGCCCCCTGCCGTGCAGAGGTCATCGCCCGATGCCGGGAGACTTCGGTGCCGGGCTTCGGCCGGGCCAGAGCCGGATACCCCCGCCAGACCACCGGCGCAGACCGCCAGGGTTCCAGAACGCGGAGGAAGGAGTAAGGCAGTGCCGCAAGGTGGCTCTCGGCGAACCAAATGATGGATCGGAAAACTGGCGGCCAAGCCTCACTGCACGCGCGCGATGTGGCTTCCGAAAAGACCACCAACTTCGAGGGCTGCCTTTTGATTCGTCATCAAGCATGGGGAAGGTCGCCCCCAACCGGCCCTTGGTTTGTAGGACACCTACAAAAATCGACGGCGACTCTCCGGAGCATGGCGTGGGATTACGTGGATAACCAACAAGCGCAGGTAGGCTCCAAACAGCAAAGTTTAAGGAGTTCCACCCGCCATGCCCCAGCTGACCAAGGTCCTCATCGCCAACCGTGGCGAGATCGCCGTCCGAGTCATCCGCGCGGCCCGCGACGAGGGCATCGCGTCCGTCGCCGTCTACGCCGAACCAGACCGCGAGGCGCTGCACGTCCGGCTCGCCGACGAGGCCTTCGCCCTCGGCGGCCAGAGTGCCGCCGACTCATACCTGGTGATGGACAAGGTGCTGGAGGCCGCCCGTGTCTCCGGTGCCGACGCCGTGCATCCTGGCTACGGCTTCCTCTCGGAAAACGCCGAATTCGCCCAGCGCGTCATCGACGCCGGGCTGACCTGGATCGGCCCCTCCCCCGAAGCCATTGCCCAACTGGGCGATAAGGTGCAGGCCCGGCATATCGCCACCAAAGTCGGCGCCCCTCTGGTCCCTGGTACCAAAGAGCCGGTCAGATCGACGCAGGAAGTGCTGGAATTCGCCGACCAGCACGGTCTGCCATTGGCCATCAAGGCCGCCTACGGTGGCGGCGGACGAGGCATCAAGGTGGTCCGCCACCGTGATGAGATCCCCGAGATGTATGAGTCGGCTGTCCGCGAGGCCACCGCCGCCTTCGGCCGGGGCGAATGCTTCATCGAACGTTTCCTGGATGCGCCCCGGCATGTCGAAACCCAGTGCCTGGCTGACTCCCACGGCAACGTCGTGGTCGTCTCCACTCGCGATTGCTCCCTGCAGCGCCGGAACCAGAAGCTCGTTGAAGAGGCTCCGGCTCCCTTCCTGAGCGAGGAGCAGACCCGTAGCCTCTACGAATCCTCCAAGGCGATCCTCCGGGAGGCCAACTACGTCGGGGCCGGCACCTGCGAGTTCCTGATCGGCACCGACGGAATCATCTCGTTCCTGGAGGTGAACACCCGTCTGCAGGTGGAGCACACCGTCTCCGAGGAGGTCTCGGGCATCGACCTGGTGCGGGAACAGTTCCGCCTGGCCCGCGGGGAGGAGCTCGGATACACCGATCCTCAGCTGCGCGGCCACTCCTTCGAATTCCGCATCAACGGCGAGGACGCCGGTCGCGGGTTCATGCCCGCCCCCGGGACCATCTCCACGCTCCGTCTGCCCTCTGGGCCGGGCGTCCGCGTGGATTCGGGCGTGGAACAAGGCGAAACCGTTTCGGGGAATTTCGATTCGATGATCGCCAAGCTCATCGTGACCGGTGCCACGCGCAACGCAGCCGCTGGCCGGGCCCGTCGCGCCCTGGACGAAACGGTCATCGAGGGCATGCCCACGGTGATCCCGTTCCACCGCGCCGTCATGGCCGATCCGGCGTTCGTGCCCACCGATGGTCCCTTCACGGTCCACACCCGCTGGATCGAGACGGAGTTCGAGAACACCATCGAACCGTGGAGCCCTTCAGGTGCCACTGCGGAAACATCGGATGAACGCCAGAGGGTCACCGTGGAAGTCGGGGGCAAACGCCTCGAAGTCGTCTTGCCTGCCGGGCTCGGCAGCTCCTCCGGCGCCGGGAAGACCAATGGCAAGTCCAAGCGCAAACGTACCAACCGGAGCGGTTCGGGCAGTGCCACCACCGGTGACAGTTTGACCTCACCGATGCAGGGAACCATCGTCAAGGTCGCCGTGGCAGATGGTGACACCGTTTCCGAAGGTGACCTCGTCGTCGTGCTGGAGGCGATGAAGATGGAACAGCCGCTCACCGCCCACCGCGCAGGGACCATCAAGGGCCTAACCGCCACCGCCGGGGACACGGTGTCCGCCGGAGCGGTCCTCGCCAGCATTCTGGCCTGACCGACCCGGCCAACGACGGAAGGCCTGCCACCCTCGGGGTGGCAGGCCTTCCGTCATTTCAGGAGCAATCAGGCGACGTTGTTTTCGAAGTCCAGATCCTTGGTCTCACCGGTCATCAGCAAGGCCACCATCGTCAGTGCCGCGGAAGCGGCCAGGTAGACGCCCACCCAGACGGTGTCACCGCCGCCGGCCTGCCACAAGGCGATCGCCACGAAGGATGCCGGAGCAGCACCGATCACCGAGGACAGGTTGTAGGCCACGGCCGAGCCGGTATAGCGCACGTTGGCCGGGAAGAGTTCGGGCAGATAGGCGGCCATCGGCCCGAAGGTCAGCCCCATCAGCGACAGCCCGATGATCAGCCCGACCATGGCCGCCGCGGTTCCGGGACCGAAGAACAGCGTCCAGGAGGCACCGAAGAGAAGGATCAGCAGCGAAACACCCAGTAGGAACCGGCGCCGCCCGAATTTCTCGGCCAACGGCCCGGAAATGAGGATGAAGATGCCGAAGAACACCATGCCGATGATCAACATCCACAGGAACTCGGTCCGCGGAACGCCCAGGCCCGGCACGAAGGCGGCCTCTGCTGCGGCGTCGAACACCTTGCCCTTGGCCTCGGCCGCGGCGCGCGCCTGGTCGACCGTTGCCGCCGAGGTGCCGTAGGTCAGCGTGAAGGAGGTCATCAGGTAGAACAGCACGTAGGTGGCGAACATGATGATCGTTCCGGCCAGGACCGGGCGCCAGTGGTATTTGAAGGTCTGCTTGACCGGGGACTTCATGACCTTCTTCTGGCTCACGACATTCTGGAAGGACACCGATTCCACCAGCTTCAACCGCACATAGATCCCGACGCCGACGAGCACCGCGGAGAGGATGAAGGGCACCCTCCAGCCCCAGGCCTGGAACTGCTCGGGGGAGAGCCCCAGCTGCAGCCCAACGAAGACCAGGTTGGCGATGATGAACCCGATCGGTGCACCCAGTTGCGGGAACGTGCCGTAGATGGCGCGCTTATTAGGCGGGGCGTTCTCGGTGGCCAGCAACGCAGCACCGGACCACTCACCGCCCAAGGCCAGCCCCTGGGCGAACCGCAGCAGGACCAGCAGCACGGGGGCCAACACCACGAAGCCACCGCTGGCCTCGGGCAGGAAGCCGATGAAGAACGTCGCGATGCCCATGGTCATCAGCGAGGCCACCAGGGTTCCCTTGCGTCCGACCTTGTCACCGAAGTGGCCGAAGAGCACCGAACCGAGCGGGCGGGCGAGGAAGGCGACGCCGAAGATCGCGAACGAACTCAGGATGGCGTTGATGTTGGTGGCATTGGGGAAGAACAAGGCCGGGAACACGAGGACGGAAGCCGTCGCATAGGCATAGAAGTCGTAGAACTCGACCGTGGTGCCGATCATGCTCGAGAAGATCACGCGCCCTCGCGTATTCGCTTCCGGAGTGGCGGTGGTGGGCATACTGGACACTGTAGTGACCCCTTTGGTGCGAGATGATCAATATTCTTGGGCAATCCTAGAACTTTTGACCAGATACCGGTCGAAGTGTCCACATAGTGGACACCTTGACCTCTCACGTGTCCCACCACCGCCGTGTTGTCACGGTGGCTTGGACCGGCCGCCTACAGGTGTTTATGCAGCCGTCGCGCGGCTTCGGATACGGAACCCGATAGTGATGGGTACACCGTGAAGGTCTGGGCCATGTCGTCCACATGCAACCGGTTCTGCACGGCCAAAGCGATCGGGTAGATCAGCTCGGAGGCGCGCGGGGCGACCACGACGCCGCCGATCACCGTGCCGGAACCGCGGCGGGCGATGATCTTCACGAAGCCTTCCTTGACGTTCATCATCTTTGCCCGGGCGTTGGTGGCCAAGTCGAGCTTGATGATGTCGCCCTGGTATTTATCCTCGTTCACCTGGGCTTCGGTCACGCCGACGGTGGCGATTTCGGGGCTGGTGAAGATGTTGGAGGAGACCTCGTGGGTCTTCAGCGGCCGGACGCCGTCACCCATCAGGTGGGCAATGGCGATGCGGCCCTGCATGGCCGCCACGGAGGCCAAGGGGAAGACACCGGTGCAGTCGCCGGCGGCATAGACATTGGGCGCCGTGGTGCGTGAGACACCGTCGACCTGGATATGGCCGGAGTCGCTCACTTCGATGCCTGCCTCTTCCAAACCGATGTCCGCGGTGTTCGGGATGCCGCCCACGGCCACCAGGCAGTGGCTGCCTTCCAGGACCCTCCCATCGTTGAGAGTGACTTGGACACCATCGGCGGTCCGGTCCACGGCCTCGGCACGCGACTTGGCCGCCACTTCCAAGCCGTGGGCCTGGAACGCTTCCTCGAGTACCGCGGCAGCATCCGCGTCCTCGCCGGGCAGCACGCGTTCACGCGATGACACCAGGGTCACCCGGCTTCCCAGCAGGCTGTAGGCCGAGGCGAACTCGGCACCGGTCACGCCGGATCCGACGACGATCAGATGTTCGGGCAGTTCCTTGAGGTTGTAGACCTGGGTCCAGTTGAAGATGCGTTCGCCGTCGGGCATGGCGGTCGGCAATTCGCGGGGGTGGGCACCCAAGGCGAGCAGGATGGCATCTGCCTCCACCGTCTCCTCACCACCGTCATTGCGAGCGACGGCGATGGTGCGGTTGTCCAGCAGGCGCCCTTCGCCGAGGACAACCCGAACTCCGGCGCGTTCGAGGCCGATGCGGATGTCCCTCGACTGGTCGTGGGCCAGCTCCATGAGTCGGGCGTTCACCACAGGCAGGTCGGCGCTGGCATCGGCCTTACCCTCGACGGTGACGCCGAAGGAACCGGCACCGCTGACACGGCGCATGGCATCGGCGGTGGCAATCAGGGTCTTGGAGGGAACGACGTCGGTCAGGACGGCCGAACCACCCATGCCGCCACGCTCGACGATGGTCACCTCGGCTCCGAGTTGGGCAGCCACGATGGCTGCCTCATAGCCGCCCGGTCCGCCGCCAAGGATGATCAACCGCTGGGAAGTTTTGCTCTGTTCTACGCTCACGCCAGCCCATTCTCCACTACCAACGAGCAACTTGCACACACACCCCTGTACCGGCATCGGGGCATCCAACGGTAGATTGGTGGGGTGAACGATTTCAACGAAGACCCCTTCCATTTAGCCGACGAAGCCGCTGCCGCCATTGCCGAGCAGACCGGCGTGGCAGCCCACGACATCGCCCTGGTCCTGGGCTCCGGTTGGGGGGAGGCCGCCGAGCTGATCGGGGAGACCACCCACACCCTGGACGCGGCGACCCTTCCGGGGTTCCACTCCCCCGCCGTCATCGGCCATACCGGGTCCATCCGCTCCGTGGTGACCCCTGCCGGGAAGCGGGTCCTGGTGCTCGGCGCCCGCACCCACTACTACGAAGGCAAGGGCGTGCGTTCGGTCGTCCACGGAGTCCGCACCGCCGCTGCCGCCGGCTGCACCACCCTGGTGTTGACCAACGGTTGCGGCGGCCTCAACGAGGCCTGGACCCCGGGGACGCCGGTACTGATCAGCGACCACATCAACCTCACCGCGGCTTCACCGCTCGAAGGCGCCACCTTCGTTGACCTCACCGATCTGTATTCCTCGCGTCTGCGCGCGATCGCCCACGAGGTCGACCCGAGCCTGAACGAGGGCGTCTACGCCCAGTTCACGGGCCCGCACTACGAGACCCCTGCCGAAGTGCAGTACGCAAAGCGCATTGGCGCGGACCTGGTCGGCATGTCCACCGCCCTGGAAGCCATCGCTGCCCGCCACACCGGCATGGAGGTCTTCGGTCTCTCGCTGGTGACCAACCTCGCCGCCGGCATCAGCCCCGTCCCGCTGAGCCATACCGAAGTCATCGAGGCGGGCCAGACCGCCGGACCGCGTATCTCGAAGTTGCTCGCCGATATCGTCGGACGCATCTGAGCCGACCGTACCGCCAGCAGCACACGCCCGATCCCGAGGAGTCCCGTGAACCCCGCATCCGCACAGTCCAACGTTCTTTTGGCTCGCGCCGAAGCCTGGGCCGCCGAAGACCCTGACCCGGCCACCGCCGCCGAGCTCACGGCACTGGTTGCCGCGGCGAAGGACGACGCCGGATCCCGCGAAGAACTCGCTGACAGGTTTTCCGGGCCCTTGGCCTTCGGAACGGCAGGCCTGCGGGCGGCCCTGGGAGCCGGGCCGAACCGGATGAACCGCGTGGTCGTGCGGCATACGGCGGCCGGTGTCGCCCGGTACTTGCTCGATATCGCTGCCGGAGCCTACACCCCGCGGGCCGTGGTGGGTTTCGATGCCCGCTATAACTCGGACGTCTTTGCCCAAGAGACGGCAGCGATCTTCACTGCCGCGGGCATCGAGACGTTCCTGATGCCTTCCCTGCTGCCCACCCCGGTGCTCGCCTGGGCCGTTCTGGCGCTGGAGTGCGAGGCAGGGGTCATGGTCACTGCCAGCCACAACCCCCCGCAGGACAACGGCTATAAGGTCTACCTCGGCGGCCGGGCCGTGACCGATGCGGGCCAGGGCGCCCAGATCGTCGCCCCCATGGACGTCGATATCGCCGAACGTATTGCCGCCAGCGGCCCACTGCCGGGAATCGAACTGGCCCACGGCGGCTGGACCATCCTGCCCTCCGCAGGTGAACCCGGCGACGTCCAGGCCCGCTACCTTCAAGCGATCACCCCCCTGGTTCCGGCGGATGAGACCGAGATGGCGACCCGTTCGGCCCTGCGGATCGTGCTGACCCCGATGCACGGCGTCGGGGGCGACACGATGAGCCGGGCCTTTACTGCCACAGGCTTCACCGATGTCCGGCTCGTCGCCGAACAAGCAGAGCCCGACCCGGATTTTCCCACGGTCGCCTTCCCCAACCCCGAGGAACCCGGAGCCATCGACCTGGCCCTGGACCTCGCCCGGGAGGCCGACGCCGACCTGGTCATCGCCAACGACCCGGACGCCGATCGCTGCGCCGCAGCCGTGAACGACCCGGCCACCGGATGGCGGATGCTCTCCGGTGACGAGGTCGGCGCCCTGCTCGGCATCCATGTCGCCCGCCGTCTCTCCCAGGGGAATGCGCCGTCCGGGGCCGCATCGGTCTTTGCGAATTCGATCGTGTCCTCCCGGCTGCTTTCGCGCATCGCGGCGGACGCCGGCATCGCCTATGGGGCCACGCTGACCGGCTTCAAATGGATTTCGAGGGTTCCCGGTCTGTCCTTCGGCTACGAGGAGGCGCTGGGATACTGCGTCGCCCCCGAACTCGTGCGCGATAAGGACGGCATGTCAGCCGCACTGCTGCTGGCCGAATTCGCGGCCCGCCTGAAGGCGTCCTCACGCACCCTGTTGGACGAGCTCGACGAGTTGGCCTTGAAACATGGTTTGCACGCAACCGACCAGCTCTCGGTACGGGTTTCCTCACTCGAGGAACTCGAAGCGCTCATGGCACGCCTACGTGCTCAATCCCCGGCGTCGTTGGCCGGTTCCACGGTGACGACCGTGACCGATCTGGCCGCGGGCACCGACGGGCTACCGCCCACCGATGCCATGCTCTACACCACCGGGGACGACACCCGGGTCATCGTCCGCCCCAGTGGCACCGAACCCAAGCTCAAGTGCTACCTCGAGGTCATCGAAGCCGTCACTTCCGCCGAGGATCTGCCCGCGGCCCGCGAACGGGCCAGGAAACGACTCTCCGCGGTGCGCGCCGACACCGGCACCACCCTTGGTCTCTAACCCCCACCACCTGAAAGCCACCGAGAGGTAGACATGCCCCAGCCCACCGGCACCACCATCGCCGCCTACATCGACCACACGTTGCTCAAGCCCGATGCCTCCCGCGAGGCCGTGCTGAAGATCGCCGCAGAAGCCGCGGAATACGGGTTCAAATCCGTCTGCGTGAACCCGCTCTGGGTGACCACCGTCGCCCAGGCGCTGAAGGGTTCGAACGTCCTGACCTGCTCGGTCATCGGCTTCCCCTTCGGCGCGACGACCACCGCAGTGAAGTCCTTCGAAGCCGCCGGCGCCATCGCCGACGGTGCCAGCGAAATCGACATGGTCATCGACATTGCTGCAGCACGCCGCGGGGATCGGGACGTCTTGGTCGCCGATATCGGCGGCGTCGCCCACACAGTGCACGACGGCGGTGCGATCCTGAAGGTGATCATCGAAACCTCCCTGCTCGACGACGAGGCGAAGGTCCTGGCGTGTGAGGCGGCAGCCGAAGCGGGAGCCGATTTCGTAAAGACCTCCACCGGTTTCGCCGGCGGCGGGGCCACCGTGACGGATATCGAATTGATGCGCCGCACGGTCGGCGAACTGCTGGGCGTGAAGGCCTCCGGAGGGGTCCGTTCCCTGGCCGATGCACAAGCAATGATCGCCGCCGGAGCCACGCGACTTGGAGCCAGCTCAGGAGTTGCTATTGTAGAGGGTGAGCAGGGAACCGCCGGCTACTAGCGCGAGCGCGCACCACCGCCAGCCGGCGCTGGACAACAAGGAGAATCACCGTGTACTCATATGGCAAGAGCAAGGCCTACTCGGGCCATGGCAACTTTGCAGGCAACTTCTTGGCTTTCGCCGTGTTCTTCATCCTCTTCTTGGGCTCCCTCTACTCATTGAGCTTCTGGACGTTGGAGAACGCCTGGCTGCCGGGCATTGCCTGCTTCGCCCTGGCCTTCATGGCGTTCGGCATCCCCCAGCACCTCCTGGGACGTGCGGATTCGCACCAGGCTGATCGCGTCGTCGCCGCCGAGGTCGTCAAGAAGTAGCGCAACGACCCACGACCCAGAGAAGGTGCCCGCCGGTATTCCGGCGGGCACCTTCGGCATTTCAGTGAGCGTGGGCGCTGCGCGGCGGCGTCGAACACGTTAGTGTGGGAATCGGGTTCCATACCGGATCCCACGCTTGAGCTAAGGAGGATTGCAATGCGCATCTTTACGTTTCTGGCAGGAGCAGCGGTGGGATACCTCGTGGGTGCCCGCGCTGGCGGCGAGAGGTATGACCAGATCCGCGATAAGGCCCAGGACCTGTGGAAAGACCCCCGCACCCAGGAGAAGCTGAACGACGTCGGCTCCACCATCAAGGACAAGGCCCCCGATGTGGGCTCAGCTGCCGCTTCCGCTGCAGGGAACGTGGCGGGCAAGGTCAAAGAAACCGCGACCAACGCCTCGCACCGTGCCAAGTCCTCCGAGTCCGGCTCCGGCACATCGTCCCATACCAGCGACCACATCTCCGATCCGTCATTGGGCTCGGCCGATGCCACCAGCGACTGGTCCGACGAGGGCGGGGCTACGCCCTCGGGCCCCAGCGCCGTCAGCTAAGCGCAACACCCAGCCGTCGGGGCATCGCCTCGGAGCACGGCATGGCCCGGTCGAACCATCACGGTTCGGCCGGGCTTCGCTTTTGCTCCGTCGGCTCAGTCCTCGAACAAGGCCTCCAACACCTGACCCGCCCATTTGAGGATCTCGGCGTCGGCCAGATCCCGCCCACCGACCGGAGCCGTCTTGGGTTTCGGGATCATCACAGCATCCAGGGCGGGCTTGTTCTGCGCCCCCCTGTACATGCGGTTCAGGCGCAACAGTTTCGATTCGGGCAGGGTGGCCGGGGCGAACTTGATGAAGTTGCCCTGCATCGCCACATCCGTCAGTCCCGCAGCACGCGCCCTGACTCGGAAGCGGGCCACCTCGAGCAGGTTGACCACCGCTGCCGGCGGTTCTCCGTACCGGTCGGTGAGCTCGGCGACGACGGCATCGATGCCTTCGGCGTCGGTGGCACCGGCCAGCTTGCGGTAGGCCTCCAGACGCAGCCGCTCCCCCGGTACGTAGTCGTGCGGCAGGTGGGCGTTGACCGGCAGCTCGATCTTCATATCTGCCACCTTCTCCTCGGTTTCGCCCTTGAAGTCAGCCACGGCTTCGCCGACCAGCCGGATATAGAGGTCGAACCCGACCCCGGCAATGTGCCCTGACTGCTCACCGCCGAGCAAGTTGCCGGCACCACGGATTTCCAGGTCCTTCATGGCCAGTTGGAAGCCCGAACCCAGCTCATTATGTGCCGCCACTGCCTTGAGCCGTTCCAATGCCACCTCACCCAATGGCTTCTCGGCGTTCCACAGGAAATAGGCATAGGCCCGATCGCGTCCGCGACCGACCCGGCCGCGCAGCTGGTGCAGTTGGCTCAGTCCGTAGTTATTGGCCCGGTCCACGATCAGCGTGTTCGCATTGGAGATGTCCAGGCCGGTCTCGATGATCGTGGTGGAGACCAGGACATCGAATTTCCTGTCCCAGAAGTCCACAATGATCTGTTCAAGCTTGGCTTCGCTCATCTTGCCGTGGGCGACCTCTACCCGTGCCTCGGGAACGATTTCACGCAGCTTCGCAGCGACCGAATCGATCGAGGAGACCCGGTTGTGGACGAAGAACACTTGTCCTTCGCGCATGAGTTCACGCCGGATCGCCGCGGAGACCTGTTTATCGGTGTGCGGGCCGACATAGGTGAGCACCGGGTGCCGTTCCTCCGGCGGTGTGGCCAGCGTGGAGGTCTCACGGATGCCGGTCAACGACATCTCCAGGGTCCGCGGAATCGGCGTCGCGGACATGGCCAGTACGTCGACGTTGGTGCGCATCTGCTTCAGCGCCTCCTTATGTTCGACGCCGAAGCGCTGCTCCTCGTCGACGATCACCAGACCCAGGTCCTTGAACTGCACTTCCTTGGAGAGCAGCCGGTGCGTGCCCACGACGACGTCGATCGACCCGTTCTTCAGCCCTTCCACGGCATCCTTGGCCTCCTTGGGGGTCTGGAAACGCGATAGCGAAGCCACCCGGACGGGAAAGCCCGAGAAACGGTCGGCGAACGTCTCGACATGCTGGCGGGCCAGCAGTGTCGTGGGTACCAGCACGACAACCTGTTTGCCATCCTGCACTGCCTTGAACGCGGCGCGCACCGCGACCTCGGTCTTGCCGAACCCGACGTCGCCGGAGATCAGCCGGTCCATCGGGATCTCCCGCTCCATATCGGCCTTGACCTCGTTGATCGTGGTCAGCTGATCCGGTGTCTCCATAAAGGGGAAGGCCTCCTCGAGCTCGGACTGCCATGGTGTGTCCGTTGAGAAGGCGTGGCCGCGGGAGGCCATGCGGGCTGAATAGAGACGGATGAGGTCCGCCGCAATCTCCTTGACCGCACGGCGTGCCTTGGACTTCGTATTCGACCAGTCGCTGCCGCCCATCTTGGACAGGGACGGAGCCTCACCACCGACATAGCGGGTGACCTGGTCCAGCTGATCGGTGGGCACGAACAGTTTGTCCCCCGGGGCCCCGCGTTTGGACGGGGCGTATTCGAGCACCAGGTATTCGCGCACCGACCCCGAGGTTCCGCCGACCTTGCGCTGGATCAGCTCGACGAAGCGGGCGATGCCGTGCTGCTCGTGCACCACGAAGTCGCCTTCGCTCAATTGCAGCGGATCAATCGCATGACGGCGGCGGGCGGCCAGTTTGCGGGTGGACTTCGTGGAATAGGAGCTGGACCGGCCCAACAGGTCAGCCTCGGTGAGCAACCCCAGCTTGAGCGAATCGAAGACGAAGCCCCGGCCGGCCACCGCCGTCGTGATCTCGATCAGCCCCTCCGTGGGGGTGTCGTCCACGCTGTCCACCCGGTGGCAGGGAATCCCTGCATCGTGGAAGAGTTCGGCCAGGCGGCTGGCCGGGCCGGGCCCGTCCGTGGCCACGACCACGCGCCAGTTGTCACGTACCCGGGAGCCGATGAACTCCATCATCTCGGCCACGTCCCCTTGGCAGCCGCGGGGTTCACGGGCCTGGACATTGAGCGAGTCGATATCCAGTTCGACTTCCTCGTCCTGGGTCAGCGACGTGATCGACCACCAGCTGACCTGTGAGGCCACGGCGTTGGACCGGGTATCGGCCAGGGTCGAGAAGTTCCCGGCATCCAGGGCAGCGCTCAGCCCCTGGGTCTGGAGCAGGTCCACGGGGGCAGCCCCGCCGTCGGAGGCGGTGGACCACGCGGCGGCCAGGAATTCGGCATTGGTCTCGGAGAGGTCGTGGGAGCGGGTCCTCACCCGTTCGGGTTCCATGACCACCGCCACGGAATCGGCCGGTAGTTGGCTGACGAACGGGACCATGGCGTCGACCAGGACCGGCGCCAGCGATTCCATGCCCTCCACGGCGAGACCACCGGCGATTTTTTCGAGCATGTCGGCAGCTGCCGGCATCTCGGTCTTCAACTTGGCGGCACGAGACATCACCGCTGGGGTAATCAGTAGTTCACGGCACGGCGGCGCGTAGAGGACCGTGGGATCGGCAATGCCCCCCTCTGATTTATCCGCCTTGGAGAAGGAGCGCTGGTCGGCCACGGCGAACAATCGCATGGACTCGACCTCGTCGCCGAAGAAATCGATGCGGATCGGGTGGTCCTCGGTGGGCGGGAAGACGTCGAGGATACCGCCGCGAACGGCGAACTCACCCCGGTGGGTGACCATGTCCACGCGGGCATAGGCTGCGTCGGCCAATTCATGGACGACCTCGTCGAAGGGGCGCTCCTGCCCCGTGGCCAAACGCACCGGGGCCAAATCCCCCAGGCCCTTGACCAGGGGCTGAACCACTGAACGGATGGGGGCCACAACGACTTTCAGACTGCCGTCGGGATGCGCGAGGCGGCGCATCACATTCAGCCTCCGTCCCACCGTGTCCGAACGCGGGGACAACCTCTCATGCGGGAGGGTCTCCCAGCTCGGGAACTCGTCCACGGCACCGTCCGGCAGATAGGCGCGCAAGGCCCCGGTCAGCTCCTCGGCCTCCCGGCCGGTGGCGGTCACCGCCAGGACGATTCCCGCACCCGCAGTGGAAAGCCCATCAACCATTTCGGTCACCAGTGCCGCCCGCAGCCCCGCGGGGGCAGCAACCTGCAGATCCTGACTACGATCGTCGAAGCCCTTCGACGCGTAGGTGCGCACGCGCGCATAAGAGGGGTCGGCGGCCAAAGCCGCACGGAGGCCAGTCAGGGCCATGGGGTTCCTTCCGGGAAACAGCACAAAAGCCCGGAATCCATACTGGATCCCGGGGAGAGTGTCAGCTTACCGCGATTCACCCCCATACCCGTAGCATGGGCCAAGACCGCGCTACGCCTCCGGGCCGGCGCGATGAGCCATCCACGCCGATCCCACAGCACAGGAGTGCCATGCCGCTGAACGCTTCCACCTCGCTGCCGTACCCCGTCGACGCTCTCACGCGGGTCTTCACCCGCAAGGACTTCGCCGAGCACATCAGTCAGCGCACCGGTGCCACCTTGAACGATTTCACGGTCTCCGGGTCCACTGAGGCGGCGTTCATCATGACCACGACCCGGACCGTACCCACCGACCGGCTACCGGATATGGTCAAGAAATTCGTCGGGGCCACCTTGTCGGTCACCCAACGGGAGAACTGGTCCGCGCCGGCCGCTGATGGCAGCCGCACCGCGGACATCAACATCGAGGTCGCCGGGGCCCCCGTCACCGTGACCGCTGTTCAGAAGCTCATCACCGATAGTGAGGGCACCACGGTCGAATTGGACGGCAAGGTCAGTTCGTCGATTCCGTTCTTGGGCTCAAAGATCGCCTCCAGCGCAGAACCCATGCTGGCGAAGGTCCTGAACCTGCAGACCAGTGAAGCACGCACGTGGCTGGACCAGCAGAAGTAGCCTCCACGGGCCGGCGACGACGTGCCGTGGTCTGGGCCGTCACGGCGACAGTCTACCTGCTGGCAGTGGCATTCATTGTCTTCTGGCCGGTCCCTGTCGACCGTCCGGCCCAGAATGCTCTGCCCCGGCTGTTGGAGAGCTGGCATGCTGCCGGGGTTCCGCTGTGGGTGGACTACCGGTTGATCGAGTGGCTGGCCAACGTGATCATGTTCTTGCCTTGGGGCGTTCTGGGGACCTTGCTGCTGGCTCGCCGCTGGTGGTGGATGATCCCCTTCTCGGGTCTTCTGGCCAGCGCCGCGGTGGAGAGCGCACAATATGTTTTCCTTCCGGCCCGCTTCGCATCCACCGCCGACATCGTGGCCAATACCGCAGGTGCCTTGCTTGGATTCGGGGGGACCGCACTCGTCATTTTTTGCGTCCGACACCGCGCAGAGCGGTAGGATCGATGATGGTGAGCCGGGAAGTCTGGTCGGCACTGACATAACCATGCCCACTCAAACCTGAGGACCTCTTATGACCAATCCCGACCCCGCCCCTCCACGCCGGACGATTCTGGGCCTCGGCAGCTACCGCGAATCGCAGCGTATCGGCGCGATCCTGCGCAAGGAAACCGTCGGTGGCCTTGTACTCATCGTCGCCGCTGCCGTCGCCATCATCTGGGCGAACACCCCCTGGAGTGATAGTTACTTCGCCCTGCGCGATCTGCACCTGAGCATTCCTGTCCCGTGGATCGACCTCGACTTGAGTCTGGGGCATTGGGCTTCGGACGGTCTGTTGGCGGTGTTCTTCTTCCTCGTTGGCCTGGAGCTGAAGAAGGAATTCATCATCGGGGACCTGCGCGACTTCAGCAAGGCGATCGTCCCGGTGACCGCAGCTTTCGGTGGAGTCCTCATTCCGGCGCTCATCTACGTGGCGCTCAACATCAGCGAAGGCGGCTCGACGCTGCATGGCTGGGCCATCCCCACGGCCACCGACATCGCCTTCGCCGTCGCCGTCCTGGCCGTGATCGGCTCCAGTCTGCCCTCTCCCCTGCGGATCTTCCTGCTGACGTTGGCGGTCGTGGACGATCTGATCGCCATCATGATCATCGCCATCGTCTACACGGACACGCTTGATTTCATGTTCCTGGGTCTGGCTCTGATTCCGTTGGCCTTGTTCTTCGTCATCTCCCACCGGTTCCAGAAGTACTTCGCGACCCGGGCCTGGACCGCATGGGTCATCCTGCTGCCGCTGGGAATCGTGACGTGGGCCTTTGTCCTGGAGTCGGGCGTCCATGCCACGGTGGCCGGGGTCCTGCTGGGCTTCTCGGTCCCGGTGCTCCGACACGACCACCGGGAGGGCACGGGGGTCGCCGAGCGCTTCGAGCACCGCTTCCGCCCGTTGTCCTCTGGCTTTTGCGTACCTGTCTTCGCGTTCTTCTCGGCGGGTGTGGCCATCGGCGGTGTCGAAGGCATCACCAAGGCGATGGCCGACCCGGTGGTCTGGGGCATCGTGGCCGGGCTGGTTCTGGGCAAACCGATCGGCATTCTGGGTTCGACCTTCCTGCTGACCAAGACCCGACATGCCAATCTGGACCCGGCGGTACGTTGGGTCGACCTGCTGGGGGTGACCTTGCTGGCGGGTATCGGCTTCACCGTGTCCCTGCTGGTTTCCGAGCTGAGCTTCGGGCTCGGGTCCCCGCACTATGAGCATGCCAAGGTGGCCATCCTCATCGGGTCGTTGCTTGCCGCGGTGCTCGGCGCTGCCTGGCTGATTCCACGCAACCGGCGGTACAAGAAGTGGGAGCTGGAATCCCAGCGCGACGATGATGCCGACGGCATCCCGGACATCTACCAGCACGATTGATCCGATGGACGACGGCGGCAGGAGAGCCGCCGTCGTCCGCTGACCGGCATCTTCCGGCCGCCCGCGGCACCGTCAGGTAGGGGCGCTAGATGCCTTCGGGGCCGGTTCCTGCATCGAGCATGGCCTGCTCGGTGGCGACCCAGGCCAGCATCGCGCACTTGACCCGGGCCGGGAAGCGCGAAACCCCGGAGAAGGCCGCGGCATCCCCGAGGACCTCCTCATCGGCTTCGAGGTTTCCGCGTGAACGCATGAGCGTCCTGAACGCGTCGGTCAGTTCCACCAGGCTCCCCCGGCTGGCCCCGGCGGCCAGTTCGGTCAGCACGGAGGCGGAGGCCATGGAGATCGAACATCCATCGCCTTCCCAGCTGATCTTCGTGATGCTCTGGTCCTGGGTTTCCACCCGAAGCCGGA
This sequence comes from Arthrobacter sp. AOP36-A1-22, assembly GCF_052377615.1. Classification (NCBI taxonomy): domain Bacteria; kingdom Bacillati; phylum Actinomycetota; class Actinomycetes; order Micrococcales; family Micrococcaceae; genus Arthrobacter; species Arthrobacter sp. AOP36-A1-22. Next base: position 72,854 of record NZ_JBQSWX010000013.1, on the reverse strand, counting down.
TCTGGTCACCACATACAGGGTTGTGCTGATGGGATTCCCCCCACGCATGTCCGGCCTCCGGTTCAATGAGCCCCTCCCCCCGACGTCGTTTGGAGTGGTCGAGGATCACCTGCTGATAAAGCTGTTCCAACTCGCTCATGCGCCCACCCCGAAGAAACCCCGCACGTCGGCGACGGCGTTGAGGAACGTGTCCACATCCTCGGCGGTGTTGTAGAGGTAGGTGCTGGCCCGGGTGCTGGCCGTGACGCCCAAGGCGCGGTGCAGCGGTTGCGCGCAGTGGTGTCCGACACGTACGGCCACCCCACGGCTATCCAGGAACTGTCCGACATCATGGGGATGGACTCCCGGGACGTCGATGGTAGCCGTCCCGATGCGCGCTCCCGTGGCCGGGCCCAACTGGCGGATCCCGGGGATGGACCCCAGACCGGCGGAGAGCAGCCCGCCCAGGTATTCCTCCCAGGCCGCGATGCGTTCCATGCCGACCTCGTCGAGATAGTCGACGGCGGCGGCCAGGGCGACCGCCTGGGAGATGCGTTGGGTACCCGCTTCGAAACGGGTGGGTGCGGGCAGGAATTCGGCCCGTTCCATCGTGACACTGGTGATCATCGACCCGCCCGTGAGGAACGGTGGCATTGCGTCGAGCAGTTCCCGGCGGCCGTAGAGGGCTCCGATACCCGTGGGGCCCAGCATCTTATGGCCGGAGAAAGCCATGAAGTCGATGCCCAGCGCCTTCACGTCCACGGGCAAGTGGGGCACCGATTGGCAGCCGTCCAGGACCGTGAGTGCGCCCACGGTGTCGGCCAGACGGACCAGGGCTTCGACGTCGATGACGGTGCCCAGCACGTTGGAGACGTGGGTGAAGGCCACGACCCGGGTGCGGGGCCCGACCAGATCAGCGGCCAGGTCCATGCGCAGTGCGCCTTCGGAGTCGACCGGGATGTATTTCAGGCTCGCACCAGTGCGCAAGGCCAGTTCCTGCCAGGGGATGAGGTTGGCGTGGTGTTCGAGCTCGGTCACGAGGATCTCGTCCCCCGGGCCCAAGGCGAACCGCCGTCCGGCTTCGCCGCCGAGGCCGGCACTGGCGTTGGAGAACGAGTAGGTCAGCAGGTTCAGTGCCTCGGTCGCGTTGGAGGTCCACACGATTTCCGCGGTGTCGGCCCCCACGAACCGTGCCGTCTTCTCGCGGGCCTCCTCGTAGATATCGGTGGCCTCCACCGCCAGGCTATGGGCTCCGCGATGGACGGCTGCGTTGAAGTTCTCATAGAAGTGTTGCTCGGTATCCAGGACCGAATGTGGTTTCTGCGATGTGGCGCCGGAGTCCAGGTACACCAAGGGAACGGAATTGACGCTGCGTTCCAAAAGTGTGAAGTCACCCCGCAGACGCCGCACTTCGGTGTCGTCCAACGGGGCCAGGGGGTGGTCGATATGTTCCGCTCCGCGGCGGCCGGTTGCTGTTTCCACGCTCGTTGAGTCCTTGGATCGGGAATGGTCGGCAGGGCATCCGCCCCGTGGATTCCGCAACGAATCCATGACCTAATCATCGCACGGGCAGGCAGGGTGGTTCACGTCAGTCCCGCCTTACCCGCCGAATCCGGGCATGAAAAAGGGGCCGATAGCAGGATGGGGGTGGCCCAGTCTCAGAGGCCTCCTGCTACCGACCCCGCTTAAGGGAGCCATAGGGCATGGATCGATAGTATGTGAAACTCTTGTCAAACAAAAGCAGGGCCGGCTTATCCCGACAGCGGGCCCTTACGCGCCGTGGTGTTTCTGCTGCGCCGCCTGCAGCCCCTCACGAACGAGCAGTTCGGCGGCATCGGCGGCATCGGCGAGCAGGAAGGGCAGTTCCTTGCGTTCGGTGGTGCCGAAATCGCGCAGCACGAAGTCCGCCGTTTCCATCCGCCCGGGAGGCCGGCCCACGCCCACCCGTACCCGGTAGTACTCCTTGGTCGACAGTGCCTTCGAGATATCACGCAGCCCGTTATGGCCACCTTCTCCCCCGCCGATCTTTAATTTGACGGCATTGAAGGGGATATCGATTTCGTCATGAATCGCAATAATGTGCTCCGGATCCACATCGAAGAACCGGGCCAGGCCCGCGACCGGACCACCGGAGAGGTTCATGTACGTCATCGGCTTGGCCAGGATCAGACGCGGCCCACCGATGCCCAAGCGCCCTTCCAGGACCTGGGCGTTGGCCTTATGCGACTTGAAGGACCCGCCCAGGCGGGTCCCCAACTCATTGAGGACCATCTGGCCCACATTGTGCCTATTACGGGCGTAGCCGGGCCCGGGATTCCCGAGCCCGGCTACGATCCAGGTATTGCTTGCCATCAGAGCAGGTGGTTTCCCTACTCTGCTGACTCGGTGCCAGCCGGCGCCACAGCCACGGAGGTTTCCTCTTCTTCTTCGTCGCCGAGGTCCTGGACCTTCGGCTCGTCGATGGTGGCGATGACGGTGTCTTCCTCGATCAGCAGCATGACGCCCTTGGGCAGCACCAGATCGGAGGCCAGCACGTGGTTGCCGATTTCGCGGCCCTCGACGCTGACGGTGACCTGATCGGGCAGGTTGGTGGCGTCGGCCTCGACGTAGACGGTGTAGGCATCGACTTCCAGGACGGCGCCCGGAGCGACTTCACCCTCGAGGTTGATGGTCACGTCGACGTTGACCTTCTCACCCTTCTTCACGGTCAGCAGGTCGAGGTGATCGACGCTCTGGCGCAGCGGGTGGCGCTGGATGTCCTTGGCCAGCGCGAGGTGGGTCTTGCCCTCGACGTCGATGGTCAGCAGGGCGTTGGAGTAGCGCACGGCCAGCGTGGTCTCCTGGTTCGGCAGCAAAACGTGCAGCGGCTCGGCACCGTGTCCGTAGATCACTGCGGGGATCTTGTAGTCGCGGCGGGCCTTGCGGGCAGCACCCTTGCCGAAATCGGTACGGATCTCTGCGGGCAGGACGACTTTGTCGTGAGTCATGAAATATCTCCTGAGATGTGTGGCTCTTGCGGTCCGTCCAGGCATATCGGGGGTCCGGACACCGAGCGAAGCCAATCCTGCAGGATGGACGCCGAAGGCGTTGGGCCTTGTCGATCACGGAAGCTACCGGATAAACATCCGGAAGTTCCCTCGCCTGGGCACTGCGCAATAGTCTAGCAGCCTGCAAACACGGTTCGTTTCTGCTGGCACGAAACGCGAACTTCGTCCCACACCTGAGACCATCCGCTTGAACGAACACAAATAAAGAAAATGCCACCGCTGGGATAGGATCAGTCCGACCCTAAAACCACGCCCGTCCATGATCACGGCCTTTGGGGGGGACCATTCTTGTCCGAAACACGTGATCATTTGGACGGTAGAGAGCCCTCGGGGGGACTCAATTTTGGATAGCAACGACGCCGCTGGTGCTGAAGCCGGCCCGGATCTTCGCCAGTACTTCAACGTCATCCGTACTTATTGGCGTGGCATTGGGGCAATACTTCTGATCACCATCCTCTTGGCCTTCCTGTGGACGTTGACCCAACCGAAGATCTACCAGGCATCCTCTTCAGGACTCGTCGTCACCGCAGGTGCCGACAGCCTGAACACGGCTCTGGCGGGGGAAACACTGGCCAAGTCCAAGGCGGCGAGCTACCAGAGCATCGCCAAGAGCCGCAGCGTCGCTGCCAAGGTGAAGAAGGAACTTGGCCTGGCCGAGTCACCCGATGATTTGCTCGAACAGATCTCCGTTGACGTTCCCGCCGAAACCTCTGAGATCCGCATCAGCGCGAAGTCCGGCGCCCCGGAGGCCACACGTGACCTCGCCAATTCCTGGGTAGAGGCTCTTGCGGACGAAATCACCAGCATCGAACCGGCCGCGGAATCCGACGAAGGGGCCGGCGAAGCGCCTATCAAGCTCGCCCCCCTGGGGCGCGCCGCCTTGCCGACGGCCCCGGTCTCCCCGAACACGAAGCTCGCCCTCGCGTTGGGCGGCGTCGTCGGCTTAGCGCTCGGCTTGGGCTATGCTCTCATGCGCGGACACCTGGACCGGCGCATTCGATCCAGCGAAGCCGTGGAGCAGCTGGGGTTGAACGTCGCGGGCACCATCCCCCAGGATCGGCGGTTGACCGAGAAACGCATGATCGGTGAAACCGGCGTCGTAGACCATGGCGATCGCGAGTCTCACGCCTTCTCGGAAGCACTACGCGAACTGCGCACGAACCTGTCCTACATGGACGTCGACAACCCCCCACGCACTATTGTCGTCACCTCATCGGTCCCCGGCGAGGGTAAATCCTCCATTGCGGCGAACCTCGCTGTAGCCGTGGCCGCCACTGGCCGCGAAGTAGTGATCATCGATGGAGACCTCCGTCGCCCGGTCGTCACCGAGGTCTTCGGCCTACCGGACGGAGCCGGACTCACCGACGTCCTCAGCGGCATGGCCGACCTCGAGGATGTACTCCAGCCCTATGGGCCGATTCCGAATCTCTCGGTTCTCGCTGCCGGACGCATCCCTCCGAATCCATCCGAACTACTCGGATCCCGCTCCATGAAGAACCTCCTACGTGATCTGGCACGTGACCGTGTCGTCATCATCGATGCCCCACCGCTACTGCCCGTCACCGACGCGGCCATCCTGACGAAATCCGCCGATGGTGCGCTAGTGACCGTGAAGGCTGGTTCGACCACTGTCGATGAACTCCAAAAGGCAATAGACAACCTCCGTAAGGTCGAGGGCCGTGTTCTTGGCGCAATCCTGAACCAAGTGCCAACCAAGGGCGCCCAGGCCGGCCAGTACGGCTACTACGGAAAGTACTATTACTCCAGTGCCGAAGACGGCAAAAATAACCGGCGTAAGGCCTCCCCAACGCCCACGCAGCCGCCTATGGAACCCGTGGAATCCGGACGCGCCCAGCCCTCCCGTGCACCCCGAGCTACCCGCGAGGTCGTCTCCGACGCCAGTGCGCCAGACAACGGAACGGCTGAGGACCAGACGTCGCTCATCCCCAAGTTCCTAGACGACGATTATGACGTGGTTAACTCCGAGCCGGCACAGCGCGACCCGAACCTTGCCTTCGAGGAACTCGTTGCCCCGAGGACGGAAAAGCGACAAGCACGCCGCCGGCTGTAGTTGAGACGCGAAGGCCTCCTCTGGGACCTCTGCCCAGTTGGGGCACGTGTGGTGCCCATGTCGGTCAAACGATGGTCACTCAGGCAATCATGGCGGCTTCGAAATCGACTATTCCTTGCAACGCCGGCAGCAATTCGTCCGTCATCTGCTGGTACACGGCTGTGCTCTCCCGGTAAGGATCGATCACATCGTTTCCTCCCGGCACCAACTCCCGAGCCTCATACCGGTGCCGGGCAGCGACCTTGGGCAGCTCGTTCCACCGGGCCCGGACCTCTTCGAGTCCGCCCCCTCGGTGCAGATCGGATCCTGCCGCAGCGATGACCTCGAGCACACGAGCGAACTCTCGCACGGTATAGGCACGCTTGAGCATCCGCGGGCTCATCGACACGACGGCGCTTCGATGCCCTTCCGTCAGGGCCAACACGAAGTCCGCATCTTTCAGGTGCGCCTCGGTCAGCTGTCGGGCGAGGAACCCCCCGGCTGATCCGCCGGCCCGTTTCAACGACTCTGCTGCACGTTGATCCATTGGTTGTCCGACGAGAGCGCCGGTGCCGGCACTGGTGATTTGAAATGCACCTGGCGCCAGCTGCTCTAGTTCTCGTTGCAGATAGCGCTCCACGAAGGGCGAACGGCAAATGTTTCCGGTGCATACAGCAAGAATTTTGACCACGCCCCCACCTTACCGTTCGCCGGGTTGGCACCGGCATCGCGCCGCCCCGGGTTCCGCTATGGGCCCGGTGGACGTGACGACGCCCGGCAGATTGACCCTGGGATCCATCTGCCGGGCGTTATTGGGCGTTATTGACTAGGCGTTACCGTCGAAGAGGCTCGTGACCGATCCGTCCTCGAAGACCTCCTTGATCGCGCGGGCGATCAGCGGGGCAATCGACAGGACAGTGAGCTGCTGGAAACGCTTCGAATTCGGGATCGGCAGAGTATTGGTCACCACGATCTCGCGGGCACCCGATTCGGAGAGCCGCTGAGCGGCCGGATCGGAAAGCACAGCGTGCGTGGCGGCGATGATGACATCCTTGGCGCCGGCGTCCATCAGCACGCGCACCGCCCCCGAAATCGTGCCACCGGTATCGATCATGTCGTCGATGAGTACGCACGTACGGCCCTTGACCTGTCCCACAACGGTCTTGGAAACCGCTTGGTTCGGAACCGTCAGGTCACGTGACTTGTGCACGAATGCCAGCGGGGCCCCGCCCAGGCGTTCGGCCCACTGCTCGGCAACGCGGACGCGTCCGGTATCCGGGGAGACGACGGTGACGTTGTCGACCTCGACGCGTCCACGGATGTAATCGGCCAGCAACGGGATGGCGAAGAGGTGGTCGACCGGTCCGTCGAAGAAACCCTGGATCTGCGCGGTGTGCAGATCCACGCTCATCACGCGGTCCGCACCGGCAGTCCGGTAGAGATCGGCGACCAGACGGGCCGAGATCGGCTCGCGACCACGACCCTTCTTGTCTTGGCGCGCGTAGGGGTAGAACGGCGAGACCACGGTGATGCGGCGGGCCGAGGCGCGCTTCATCGAATCAATCATGATCAGTTGTTCCATCAACCAGTTGTTCAGCGGTGCCGGGTGGGCCTGGATGATGAAGACGTCCTTGCCGCGCACGCTCTCGCCGGAGCGGACGTAGATCTCGCCATTGGCGAAGTCATAGGCGGATAAGGGCAGCAGCTCGGTATCGAGGGCCGAAGCAATCTCCTCGGCCAGCTCCGGGTGTGCACGGCCGGAGGCCAACACCAGCTTGTTGTCGACGTTGTGGCGCAGTTCGCTCATGTGTTCACTTTCTCACTCGGGAGGGTTTCGTGCTGTCTGTTGGAGGGTCGGTGAAACGGCCCGGCGGACCGGGACTGGTGGGTGTTAGTCGGTGGCGGGAAGTTTGGCGGCATCGCCGTTGCGTCCGGCGTGGGCCGCGGCTTCGGCTGCCGCGCTACCGGGACGCTTGGCCTCGGTCCAGCCTTCCTTATTCTGCTGCGGGGCCACGGACAGGGCCAAGGCCCCGGCCGGAACGTCTTTGCGCACGATGGCCCCGGCGCCAGTGTAGGCGCCGTCGCCGATGGTGACGGGGGCGATGAACACGGTGTTGGAGCTGGTGCGTACATGCGAGCCGATCAGAGTGCGGTGCTTGTTGACGCCATCGTAGTTGGCGGTGATGTTGCCGCAACCAATGTTGCTGTATTCGCCGATGTCCGCGTCGCCGGCATAGCCCAGATGGGAGAGCTTTGAACCACGCCCGACCGTGACGTTCTTCGTCTCATAGAAGGCGCCGATCTTGCCGGCTTCGCCGAGGTTCGTCCCCGGGCGCACATAGGTGAAGGGGCCCACGGAAGCGCCAGCGGCGATGAGCGAGGACGCCACGTCGCTGCGCTTGACGACGGCGTTCTGGCCCACTTGGGTGTCGGTCAGCGTGGAGTCCGGACCGATCACACTCCCGGTGCCGATCGCGGTGGAACCGTGCAGCTGGGTGCCTGGCTTGATGGTGACGTCCGGGGACAGCGCGACTGAGGCGTCGACCCAAGTGGTTTGCGGGTCGATGACCGTGACTCCTGCACGCATCCACTTCTCGAGGATGCGACGGTTCATTTCCTTCCCCAAGGAGGAGAGCTGGGCGCGATCGTTGACGCCTTCGACCTGCCACTGGTCGGAGGTGACCATGGCGGCAACGCGTCCGCCGTCGTTGCGTGCGATGCCCAACACATCGGTCAGGTACATCTCGCCTTGGGCGTTGTCGGTGGTGACGCTGGCCAGCGCATTTCGAAGGACTTCCGCGTCGAAGGCGTAGATACCGGAGTTAATCTCGTTGATGGCCCGCTGCTCCGCGGTGGCGTCCTTGTGTTCGACGATCCCCTCGACGGTTCCGTCGGTGGAACGAACGATGCGGCCATAACCGGTGGCATCGGTAATTTCAGCGGTCAAGACCGTGACGGCATTGCGCTCGGTCTCATGCGCCGCGACGAGGCCGCCGATGAGTTCGGTGGTCAGCAGGGGTACGTCGCCGTAGGTCACCACCACCGTTCCCGTCAGGTCGCCGGGCAGCTGGTCGAGGCCGACCTGTACGGCCCGGCCCGTTCCCGGGATCTCGTCTTGGTCGGCGATGATGATGGACGGGTCGATGTCGAGCAGGTGATTGACGACGATTTCGCGCTCAAAGCGGACGACAGCGACCAGGCGCTCAGGCTGCAGACCCTGGGCTGCGGCGATCGCGTGTCCGACGAGGGAACGGCCGGCAATCTCATGCAGGATCTTCGGTTTCGCGGACTTCATTCGGGTGCCGGCCCCTGCTGCGAGGACGATGACAGCGGCCGGTGTATTGGCTTCCACGCTCAAGTTCTGAACTCCCTGCGATGTTGGCGTTTGGGGCCCGGAACCCGGGCCAACCCAGTCTACCGCTTCGTATTGCTGGCTGGATTCGCACGGACCACCCATGAGCCGTTGCATCGAGAGCAGCACCATACACGCCGGGGACGGGGTTCCGCCCATAGGATTCGAACCTATACTCCACAGCTCCAAAGGCTGGGGTGCTGCCATTACACCAGGGCGGATCATGTCCCGCAGGGGGAACACGGTTAACTATTCTGCCACAAACCGGCGTAACTACTGTCCGGCAGCCTCGGCTGCTTCCAACCAGGCCTCTTCGAGTGCCTCGTGCTCGGACTGAAGCTCCTTGAGCTCGGCATTCAGCGCTGACAGGCCATCGACGTCCATCCCCTCGGAAGCCGTCGCCATCTTCGTGTGGAGGCGTTCCTCCTGGGCCGAGAGTTTGGCCAGCTTCCTGTCGATGCGGTTGATTTCCTTGCGCGCCTCACGTTTATCTGCCTCGCTGGCCTCTCCCCCGGATGCTGCCGCATCGTTTCCCGCAGCCTCCGGGGCTGCCGGTCCGGTGGTGGCTCCGCCGGTCCCGGCCCCGGCACGCAACTGCAGGTACTGTTCGACGCCGCCGGGAAGATCGCGGATTTGTCCGTCGCCCAGCAGCGCCACCTGGTGGTCGGTCACGCGCTCGAGCAGGTAGCGGTCGTGGCTGACGACCACGAGGGTTCCGGGCCAGGAATCCAGCAGGTCCTCGACGGCGGCGAGCGTATCGGTGTCCAGGTCGTTGGTCGGTTCGTCGAGCATCAGCACATTGGGTTCGCCGGCCAACAGCCTCAGTAGTTGGAGTCGCCGTCGTTCACCACCTGAGAGGTCCCGGACCGGGGTCCACTGCTTTTCCTGGGTGAATCCGAGCTGCTCGATCAGCTGTCCGGCAGAAACTTCCCTGCCTCCGACGCTAAAGACGTTCTTCTCGTCCTGGATGACCTCGATAACGCGTCGGTCCGAAAGTTCATCGAGCTCGGTGACTTCCTGGGTCAGCATGGCCGTCTGGACGGTCTTGCCGCGTTTGATCCGCCCCTCGTTGGGTTCGACCTGGCCATTGAGCAGACGCAGCAGCGTTGATTTGCCCGACCCATTGACCCCGACGATCCCCAGCCGTTCCCCGGGCGCCAAGCGCAGGGTGACGTTCTTGAACAGGGGGGCACCGCCGTCGTACGCGAGGGAGACATGCTCCAGATCCAGCACGTCCTTGCCCTGGCGAGCCGTGGCCATTTTCGACAGAGCGACGGTGTCACGCGGTTGCGGAACGTCGGCGATGATGTCGTTGGCCGCGTCGATCCTGAACTTCGGCTTCGCCGTACGTGCCGGGGCGCCCCGTCGCAGCCAGGCCAATTCCTTCTTGACCAGTTGCTGGCGTTTGCCTTCCGTGACCGCCTCCGACCTGTCGCGTTCGGCACGGGCGAGCACATAGGCGGCATATCCGCCGTCGAACGCCTCCACGATCCCGTCGTGGACCTCCCAGGTGCGCGTGCTGATCTCGTCGAGGAACCAACGGTCGTGGGTGATCACCAGTAGTGCCCCTTGGTTGGCACGCCAGCGACGCTTCAGGTGGTCGGCCAGCCAGGCGACGCCTTCGACGTCGAGGTGGTTGGTGGGTTCATCGAGCATGATGACGTCATCGTCGCCGATGAGCAGCTTCGCCAGGGCGACGCGACGGCGCTGTCCGCCGGAAAGGTCCGAGACCCGTGCATTCCAGTCGACCTCTCCGACCAGGCCGCCCATGATTTCGCGGATCTTCGGGTTCGAGGCCCATTCGTAGGCGGCGGCGTCACCGACGATGGCCTGGCCGACTTCGAGGTCGCCATCCAGGACATCCTGCTGGTCGAGGTACCCGACCTGGACGTCGCTGCGCTTGGTCACCCGCCCGGAATCGGGGTCCTGGCGGCGGGCCAGCAGGCGCATGAGCGTTGATTTGCCGTCACCATTGCGACCGACCATGCCGATGCGGTCGCCTTGTTCCAAGCCGAGGGTGACCTCGTCCAAGATGGTGCGGGTGGCGAAGGCGACGGAGACGTTCTCCGCGCCGAGCAGATGTGCCAAAGTATTATGTTCCTTCGTCGGTGGTGTTCAGAGGTAGCCGGTGGCCCCTGTGGTGGGCCCGGTGCGTCGGCGTCAGATGATCTGGGCTCCGTGGACCGGTCCGTGCACAGTGTGCGTGTCGATTCCTGCTTCGTCGATCAGCACGGTGGCCAGTTCGCCGGCATGTGAGGGGTCCTCGGCCAACAGCGCGATCGTGGGTCCGGATCCGGAGACCAGGGCCGTCAGGGCCCCGGCATTGCGGCCCATCTCCAGCACCGCCGTCAGCTCGGGCGCCAGCTGGACCGCGGCGCTGGTGAGGTCGTTGCCCAACAGGCCGGGCAACAACACCAGGTCGTGGCCCACGAGTGCCTGGACCACTTGTGGATCCACGGCCCGGGGTTCCTCGATGGCCTCGTCCCCGCGCAGGATATCCAGTTGTTGGTACACTGCCGGGGTGGACAATCCGTAGCTGGCCAGCGCCAGGACCCAGTCGGTGCGGCTGCGCAACAACAGGGGCGAGAGTTCATCGCCGACGCCGAGTCCGACGGCGGCACCGCCGGAGAGCGCGAAGGGCACGTCGGCACCGAGCCGGGCGCCCAGCCGTCCGAGTTCCTCACGGGTCAGGCCGGTTCCCCACAGACCGTTGCAGGCCACCAGTGCCGCCGCGGCATCGGCCGATCCCCCGCCCATGCCACCGGCAATCGGGACCCGCTTGGTGATCTCGAGGTGGACTCCTGCCTCATGACCGGTGTGTTCGGCCAGCAGGCGGGCGGCCCGGACGACGAGGTTGTCCTCGCCCAGCGGGAAGGACTCGGGGTCCTCGACAGCGGTGGAGGCCTCGTTGAGCGCCACGGTGATCCGCCCGTCCGTCCGTGCCGTGGCGGCCACATCCTCGAAGAGGGAGACGGCCAGATACAGGCTGGCGACCGAGTGGTAGCTGTCCTCCCGGGGGGCGCCGACCCGGAAGTAGATGTTGATCTTCCCGGGGGCGCGGGCCACGACGGTCTGGTTCATGCCCCGACCCCGTTGTCCTGTCCGGCCAGGTTCCGTGCTTCGGCGATGCGCGCGAAATCCTCGATGACCAGCCGCTCCCCGCGGGCCTGCGGGTCCATGCCTGCGGCACGGAGCGCCCGTTCTGCGGCGTCGGCGCCCCCGGCCCAACCAGCCAGTGCGGCACGCAGGGTCTTACGACGTTGGGCGAAGGCCGCGTCGATGGCAGCGAACACCTCGGAACGGCTGGCCGTGGTCCGTGGTGGTTCATGGCGTTCGAAGGAGACCAGCCCCGACTGGATCTTCGGGGCCGGCCAGAAGACGTTCATCCCGATGACTCCAGCCTTGCGCATCCTGCCGTACCAGGCGGCCTTGAGGCTGGGGATGCCGTAGGTCTTGTTCCCGGGACCGGCGCAGAGCCGATCGGCCACTTCGTCCTGGACCATGACCAGTCCGTGCCGCAGGCTCGGGAAGTGTTCGAGCAGGTGCAGGACCACGGGAACGGCCACGTTATAGGGCAGGTTGGCGACCAGGGACGTGGGCGCGTGCGGCAGCTCGGTGACCCGCATCGCGTCCCCGAGGACGACGTCGAGGTTCGACGCCAGGGAGGGGCGGAATTCGGCGACGGTTTGGGGCAGGCGTTGGGACAGTTTGGGATCGATCTCCACGGCGACGACCCGTTGGGCGGCATCCAGCAGACCCAGGGTGAGCGAACCGAGTCCGGGACCGACCTCAAGAACGGTTTCCTCCGGGTCGATCCGGGCTGTGGCGACGATGCGTCGGATGGTGTTGCCGTCGATGACGAAGTTCTGGCCCAGCGTCTTGGTCGGACGGACCTCCAACTCCGCGGCCAGCCGGCGGATCTCGGTGGCTCCGAGTAGTCGCGGTGTCTCCGGATCCCGCCGTGGGGTCTGCTCGGGGTCCGGCCCGGAGGCGGAGTGGGGGGTCTGGGAGTCGTCAGTCACGGGTTCAATCCTAGTAGAGGTCGGAGGGCCTGCGGTTTCGTCTCCACACCCATTCCGGAAAGCACTGAAGGGCCCCGCAGTGCGGGGCCCTTCAGCAACGTTCGATCCGTGGCGGATCAGCTGCTCGATCTAGCGCAGGCCGAGCTTGGAGGAGCAGGCAGGCCAGTGGCCCCAGCCACCGTTGGCGCGCAGCTTCTCAGCCACGGCGACCTGCTGGGACGGGGTGGCCTGGTGCGGCAGAGCAGCGTACTTGCCGCCGCCGGCGCCGATCCAGCTGTTGCGGTTGAACTGCAGGCCACCGTAGTAGCCGTTGCCGGTGTTGATCGACCAGTTCCCGCCGGACTCGCACTTGGCCAGTGCCTTCCAGTTGGCGGAAACCCCGCCGGACGAGGCTGTGGTTCCGCCCGTGGAAGCCTTCTTGACTGGCTTGTCTTCCTTCTTATCCGGCTTGTCGTCCTTCTTCGCCGGTTCGGCCTTCTTCTCCGGCTCTTCCTTCTTCTCGGGCTTCTTGGTGCCCAAGGCGACTTCGGCGTCCACCGGCTTGGTGGTGACCTTGTTGCTGGTCAGCTTGCGGGATTCTTCCTTGCCATCACGGGTGGTGACGGTATAGGTCAGGGTCCGCTCGCCATCCTTGCCGGCGGTGACCGTCTTGGTCTTGCCGAGGGCGAGATCGCCGTCCTTGTTCTTCTCCACGCCGTGGGCCACGGTCCGGGTGTCGGTATCGGTCGTGGTCTTCACCCGAACGAGCTTCACCTTCAGACCGTCCTTGAGTTCGGTGGCTGCGGCAACCGAGAGTTCGTCGTCGGCCCCGATCTTCACGCCTTCGCTCTTCAGTGCGTCACCGACCGTGCCCTCGGTGGTCTTGATGCTGCGGGTCTTGCCGTCGGCGTTCAGCTTGAGGGTCTTCACCGTGCTGATCTGCAACGGGGTGCTCAGCGAGGCGAGCTCGAGCTGGGGTCCGTTGGAGACATCGGCGGCATCACCGACATTGAGCTGGTCGAGCACATCGGCGACGGTCAGGCCGGTGGTATGCACCACGCGGTCCACCCCGTCGATGGACACATCCACTGATTTGTTCCGGTTCACCGTGATGGCATCACCATCGGCCACGGCGGTGTCAACCCCCGGAGAGACCTCGTCATCGGCGTCGATATTGATGTCGGCGGAGGACAGCATCTCGCCGACGGTTCCAGCGTAGGCCTGGACGCTCTGGGTCTCGCCGTCGACGGTCACGGCAACCGTCTTATTGGCTCCGACGAAGGAGACGAGGCCGAGGATCAACGCGGTCAAGGCAACCGCCTGAGCGCCGGTTTTGACCCAGCGGTTCTTGAAGGCTATCTGCACGGATTTCCAGTCTTTGTGTTCTTCCGGGCACGGGGAGAGCGCCGGGACGGGTTGTCCCTTGGAGTTGATCCAAGGGGCAGCCCCGGGCTGCCTTACAGTGGTTCACGCACCGGCAAGAACCGGTTGGGCGTACGAACGGAACGTCCAAACGATCATCATTGCTGGTGCTTGAGCCCCGAAGACCTTCCCCGATCCCGGCTACTCTGTTGACTACCGTAACCGGTTCGTTATCTTGTGACAACCTCGACGTCATCGAACAGCAGAATCCTGCGGATTTCCGGGCTTTTTCCCGCTTCCACTTCGTGATCAATCCCGTTCGGCGGTGACCGGCTCGTGACTTATGCCGTCGCCCTCAAGTCACGGCTAAAAGCTGCCGTATGCCGCCGCCGTGTTCCGTGCGATCCTGTCGCAGAGTCCATCGACGTCGGCCTGTAGGGTCTCCGCCATGGAACGCACGGTGTAGGGGATCAGGTAGCTGGCATTGGGTCGACCGCGAAAGGGGTGCGGGGTCAGGAACGGGGCATCGGTTTCCACCAAGACCAATGCGGGGTCGGCGATCGCCAGGGCCTCGCGCAGGTCGCGGGAGTTCTTGAAGGTCACGGTCCCCGAAAAGGACATGTACCAGCCGTGCGCGTTGCAGATCCGCGCTAGCTCGGCATCACCGGAGAAGCAGTGGAAGACGACGGTGTCGGGGATCGGGACCTGCCCCAGGATCTCCACGATGTCCGCATGCGCCTCCCGGTCATGGATCTGTACGGCCTGGTCATGACGGACGGCCATCTCCAGGTGGGCCCTGAAGGATTCCTGCTGCGCCGGACGTCCCTCCTGCCCGGTACGGAAGTAATCCAACCCGGTCTCCCCCACGGCCCGCACCCGCGGGTCCCCGGCCAGCCGGTCGATCTCGGCGAGCGCGGCCTCCAGTTCCCCGCGCTCGGCCAGCCGGGACGCGTCATTAGGGTGGATGGCCACGGCCGCCAGCACGCGGGGGTCGGCATGGGCTGCTTCGACCGCGAAGCGGGAGGACTCGACGTCGCAACCGACCTGGATGATCCCGGAGACCCCGACAGCGTTGGCTGTATCGAGCGCCTGGGCCACCGCGACCGTCACCTCGCCGTCACCGAAGTCCAGATGGGTGTGGTTGTCCACCACGGGAACGGCCAGCGGTTCGGGAGCCGGCGGGTAGGAGACATCGCGTTTGCTGCCGTTGGCGGCCTTCGAGTCGCGACGGGAACCGCCAGCCGACTCCCGCGCCGCCGGGTCCTCCCCGCTGGCGCGGTAGGCCGGCGGGGTGTCTCCGGGCAGGACGACGCCGTCGTCGCTCCCTGTCTCGGCTGGGGAGACATCCGGTCGAGGGGAAGGGCACATGGAGGGACTCCTGAAACGGGGACTGAATTTTTCGGCGGGCGGGCCGGACATCTAGGCTACCGCCGCAAACGAACCCTCAGGGGGCTGCCGGAACCCGGATCCACTCCTCGTGAGCCGCGTCACTCTTTTGATGGGTAGGCTGAAGGGGCACGGACCCCATCACGGACCAGAACACAGGGAGTAGACGCAGTGTCGACAACCACGGAACTCCCGTTGCCCTCCTCGGAGGAATTCGGCGTCGTCACGAGCCGCATCCTGAAGGCCATCGGCACGGTGATCGACGGGAAACCGGAGGTCGCCCGAACGGCGTTGCGCGTGCTGCTGGCCCAGGGGCACCTGCTGCTGGAGGATGTTCCCGGCGTCGGCAAGACCCTGCTGGCCAAGACCCTGGCACGTTCCGTGGCTGCCACGGTGAACCGCATCCAGTTCACCCCTGACCTGCTGCCTTCCGACGTCACCGGTGTCTCCATCTACAACCAGGACTCCCACGGATTCGAATTCCGCAGGGGTCCGGTCTTCGCGAACCTCCTCATCGGGGACGAAATCAACCGCGCATCGGCCAAAACGCAGTCAGCACTGCTGGAATGCATGGAGGAACACCAGGTCACCGTAGACGGGACGACCTACCCTCTGGCCGCCCCCTTCATGGTCATCGCAACGCAGAACCCGATTGAGCTCGAGGGCACGTTCCCGCTACCCGAAGCCCAACGCGACCGGTTCATGGCCCGGGTATCCATGGGGTACCCGGATACGGAGGCCGAATTGTCCATGTTGCGGAACCACCAGTCCGATTCGCCCCTGCAACGGGTCAGCCCCGTCGTGGACACAGCCACCTTGCTTTCGCTGATCGACATCGTCAAGGCTGTCCATGTAGCGGACGCCGTGCAGGAATACATCGTGGCACTGGGGCAGGCGACCCGCACCCACCCGGATATCCGCCTCGGGGCCAGCCCGCGGGCCCTGCTCCAGCTCCTGCGTGCTTCCAAGGCCGAGGCGGCACTGAACGGCCGAGACTTCGTGCTGCCCGACGACGTGGTGGCCAACTGCCCCTCGGTGCTCGGGCACCGGCTCGTGCTCCATCGCAAGGCGGAGATCGGCGGGACCACCGTGCAGGACCTCGTCGAATCGCTGCTGGCACAGGTCCCTGTCCGGACCTCGGCGCGTAGCTGACCTGGACGGCAGAGGGTGGACAGCGCAATCGGGCCCGGGCGCACCGGCCGTGAACCACTGCGGGTCCGCCTGCGGCTGTGGTTCCTGACGCCCCGCGGTTGGGCCCTCGTCGTCGCTGGAGCCGTCGTCCTGCTTCTGGCCTGGTTTCTCGGCCGGCGCGAGCTGGTCAATATCTCGATCTTCCTGTTGGCCGTACCCCTCCTCTCGGCAGCTGTCCTCGCCTGGGGGAAAACGCGGGTGAAGGTCCGCCGCAGTTTTGGCCCCGACCCGGTCACCACCGGCGGTTCCACCACGGTGACGTTGTCGCTGGGCCATGCCTCCCCTTTGCCTGCGGGGACGGTCCTGAACGATGAACTCCCGAAGGACTTCGGCAAAACGCCGTCGTTCTCCTCCGATGACCCCGGTCCGGTCGATGCCACGGCAGGGAAGCGGACCGCGTACCGGTATCGGCTGCGGCCCACCCATCGTGGTGTCTACGCGATCGGCCCGCTCCGGGTGCAGCTTTCGGACCCCTTCGGCCTGGCCATGCGTCCCATCGCCGTGGACCGCCCGACACCGCTGACCGTGGTCCCTGCGGTCCTCCCCCTGCCCATCACCGGAGTCGTGGGCAGCACCGGCACCCGCGGAACGGCCACCTCACACCATCAGGCCACCCCCGAGAACGACGACGTGATGACCCGCGAATACCGGGAGGGGGATTCGTTGCGGCGGGTGCATTGGCCGGCGACGGCCCGCCACAACACGTTGATGGTCCGGCAAGAACAGTTCCAACGCACCCCCCGAGCCACGCTCGTGGTGGACGCGCGACCACAGCCCTATCAGGGCAGTTATGTCGGTTCCGATGCCCCGACCCCGATCCCGAACTTCCTCCAGGCCCCCGGAACCACCACCCCGTGCTTCGACTGGAACATCCAGGCGGTGATTTCCGTGGGAGCCCACCTGGCCGAACAGGGCTACGACCTGGAGATCCTGGACGAGACCGGCAGCCCACTGACCGGCGCAGCACCGGGGGCCTCAGGCCCCGGCCCCGGACTGTTCAGCGGGCCGCACGCTGCCGAGGATCTTCAACTGTCCTTGGCCTCGGTGGGTTTGAAGCCGGCACCCCGCCGCCAGGAATCAGCCGTCGATCCCCTGGACTTCTTTCCACGCGGTGGGCAGGGTCCCCTCCTGCTGTTCACCGGTGCTCCCACCGGGGACCAGGCACAGTCCTGGGTAGACCGCATGGGAACCCACCGGAAGGTCATGGTGTTCCTGGTGGCCAGTCGTCCCACCGCCACGGCGGCCGGCACACGGGTCTTCCGGACCGCTGGCTGGACGGCAGTACCCGTGGATGCGAAGACCGAGTTGGCGCAGGCCTGGCTGGAACTGTCTGCCCAGGAGCGGCGCACCGGCGCCCGGGGGCAGGCATGAGCGCCCCGGCCGTTACCCGCCGGACACCGGCCGGACGAAAACCAACGCGGCGGAACCGCGGAACCCAGTGGCTGCTCTTCACCGCGCTGCTGGTGGCCGTCGTGGCCCCGGTCAGTGGACTCTGGGGGGTCATCGACGGCCGGCTGTGGTTCGATCAGGCCACCGTCACCGTCGCCGGAACCCTCGCCGCGGGAACCCTGGTGCGGATTCGGGGTCTTTCTGCCGGGCTGAGCTTCACCGCCTCGGTGGCCGGGCTGATCGTCATGCTCACCCTGCAGTTCTTCCCCTCCACTGCTGTGCTGGGGGTGATCCCCACCGCCGAAAGCGTGCGCCGGGCCCTGGACTTCTACCCGCAGGCCAGGGATGCCGTCCTCGTCCAGGCCCAGCCCGTGTTGTCCGAGGACCCCCTCATCTTTTTCATCTGCCTGGCCGCCGGGCTGACGGCCCTGATGGTGTACCTGCTGGTCGTCGGCCTGCGGGTCCCGGCACTGAGCGCGCTGCCGCTCTCGGTTTTCCTCGTCATCTCCTCCCTCGTCAAAACCGATGGGGCCGGCCTGCTGCATGTGGGGCTGACAGCCATCGGCTACCTGGTGGTCCTCGCCGGAGCCCGGCTGGAGCGTCGTGCCACCTCCCCCGGGGCTGCGCTGCGCACCGGTGTGCTGCGTCAGGGCGTTCTCATCGCCGCGGCCGCGCTCACCCTGATGCTCGTGGTGCCCCTCGCCCTGCCCGGTTTCTCCCAGGGGCTCATGCCGCAGGGCCAGCGGCTCTACCTGTTCGGTAAACCCAGTGGGGTGAACCCGGTGTTGAATCTGGGTGTGAATCTGCGTGACCGCCTGGGCGTGACCACGCTGACCTATTACACGGACTCCTCCGAACCGCTCTACCTGCGCACCGCGGTCATCTCCGATCTGGGGGCCAAACGGTGGGAGCCTTCGGATCTTGAGGTCGGGCGGGACCATAGCGCCGAAAACCTGGCCCCCTCGCCCGACGGCTTCCCGGCGCAGAGCGTGCCGCGCACCCGGACCGTCCATACCCGGGTGGTGACGGGGAACTACCAGAGCCCGTGGCTGCCGATGCCCCGCGAGGCGGCCTCGGTGACGGGGCTGGCCCAGGAATGGGGGTATAACGGTGGGACCGACACCATGTTCTCCCAGGCCGAGGCCAGCAGCAGGAAGCTGGACTACACGGTCACCTCGCAGGTACCGGTGATCGATGCCGCCGCCTTGGAGGCCAGCTCCGCCCGCCTAGCCCGGGACCCGGGGTCTGCTACCGACCGGCTGCCCAAAACCTCTACGGATCTTCCCCGGAATCTGCCGAAGATCATTCCTGATACGGCCCGCCAGATCACCCGGAAGGCCCACGCCACCACCGCCTACGAGGAGGCCGTCGCGCTGCAGGAAGAACTGCGCAGCGTCGACTACACCTATTCGGAACAGACACCGCTGGAACAGGGGTACGACGGCAACGGGGTCGGCGTGGTGGCGGCGTTCCTGAAGCAGAAGAGCGGCTACTGCACCCACTATTCCGCGGCCATGGCCCTGATGGCCCGCACCTTGGGCGTTCCCAGCCGGATTGTTGTGGGCTACGCGCCGGGCCGGAGCAATGGGGCGCAGGCGCTGGGCTCGGACGGAAAACAGTGGTCCGGCTACGATTTGAGCCCCAGCAGCGCCCATGCCTGGCCCGAACTCTTCTTCCCCGACCTCGGGTGGGTCCCCTTCGAGCCCACCCCCGGCCGCGGGACCACCCCGTCCTATGCCAGCGACAGCCCGGACGGCGGGCCCGCCCCCTCACAGGCACCGGACACCGATCCAACCCGCGCCAGAACCATCCCCGACGCGAATCCAAGCGCCGAACCGTCCATCCCGCCCGCTGCAGGAGCCCAGAGCTCCGGGAACGACGACGGGATCTCAGCGGTGATGCCGGCCCTGCTGGCGCTGGTGGTGTTGCTGGGGCTCTTCGGCCCGTTGGGGATCCGGCGGTGGCAACGCTCCCGTCGTATCCGCAGCATCCACCGGGCCACCGATTGGCGCGATGCCGTGGCCAGCGCGTGGGAAGAACTCCTGGCCTTGGGGCGGGACTATGGGCTGGCCCAAGACCCCCAGGAGACCGACGCCGCCTACGCGAGCCGGCTGCAGGATCATCTGCCCGATGCCGCACCCGAGGTGCAACGGCTTCGGGAAGCCTTCGAACGGGCGAGTTTTTCCCTCGACGCACAACCGCGCCGCCAGTTGGTCCCGCGCGGCCCGGCCAGCGGCATCCACCGTCCCCGGGCCAGCCGGGAGCTGGCCCTGGACGAGGCGTTGGATGCAGCCCTGACCGATATCGAGCAAGGCTTCTCCGACGCGGCCAGCCCCGGACGTCAATTCCTGGCCCGGGCCTGGCCCGCCTCGTTGCTCAGACGCTAGACGGCGTATGGGTCGGCGATGCCGATGTACTGGGCGCTCGTGTACTCGTTGAGGCCTTCGGAGCCGCCTTCACGGCCCATGCCCGACTGCTTGACCCCGCCGAAGGGGGCCGCGGCGTTGGAGATCACGCCGGCGTTGAAGCCCACCAGTCCGAACTCGATCTGCTCGGAGACACGGAACATGCGATTGACGTCTTGGGAGTAGACGTAGGAGGCCAACCCGTATTCGGTGGAGTTGGCCAGCTTGATGGCTTCCTCTTCGGTTTCGAAGACGGTCACCGGGGCCACGGGGCCGAAGATCTCGCTGCCCAGGATCGCCGCATCCTGGGGAACGTTGGCCAGCACGGTCGGCTCGTAGAAGTAGCCGGCACCCTCGCGGGCTCGTCCACCGGTCAGCGCCTCGGCGCCGGCGTCGAGCGCTGCGGTGACCAGCGAATGCACATCATCACGGGCGCCACCGTCGATCAGCGGGCCAACCTTCGTGGAGTCCTCGGTGCCTCGTCCCAGGGTGAGCGCCCCCATGGCATCGGCGAATTTACGGGTGAACTCTTCGGCCACCGGCGCCTGGACCAAGAAACGGTTGGCAGCGGTGCAGGCCTCACCCATATTGCGCATCTTCGCGGCCATGGCCCCTTCGACGGCCCGGTCCAGGTCGGC
This sequence comes from Arthrobacter sp. AOP36-A1-22, assembly GCF_052377615.1. Classification (NCBI taxonomy): domain Bacteria; kingdom Bacillati; phylum Actinomycetota; class Actinomycetes; order Micrococcales; family Micrococcaceae; genus Arthrobacter; species Arthrobacter sp. AOP36-A1-22. Next base: position 52,054 of record NZ_JBQSWX010000013.1, on the reverse strand, counting down.
GTCGGCGAACACGATGAACGGGGCGTTGCCACCCAGTTCCATGGAGGTGCGCAGCACGTTGTCGGCGGCGTCCTTGAGCAACTGCTTGCCCACCGGCGTCGAACCAGTGAAGGAGACCTTGCGCAGCCGCGGGTCCTGCATGAGAGGTCCGGAGATGCCCGACGCCGATTTCGAGCTGGTCACGTTCAACACTCCTGCCGGCAGCCCGGCCTCCAGCATCGTGGCGGCGAAAAGCTGGCTGGTCAGCGGTGTGAGTTTCGCCGGCTTGAGCACCATCGTGCAGCCGGCCGCGACGGCCGGGCCGACTTTGCGGGTGGCCATCGCCAGCGGGAAGTTCCAGGGGGTGATCAGCAGGCAGGGGCCCACCGGTTTGCGCTGCACGAGGATCTTGTTTTTGCCCTCGGGGGTCGTCACATAGCGGCCGTAGTCGCGCACTGCTTCCTCGGAGAACCAGCGCAGGAACTCGGAACCGTAGGTGACCTCGCCCCGGGATTCAGCCAGCGGCTTGCCCATTTCCAGGGTCATCAACAGGGCGAAATCCTCGGCACGTTCCTGCACCAGATCGAAGGCCCGCCGCAGGATTTCTGCGCGGTCGCGGGCCGGGGTGCGGGCCCAGGAGTCCTGTGCCGCATCGGCGGCGTCGAGCGCTGCCATGGCATCCTCGCTGGTCGCCGAAGCCAGGGTGGCCAGGACCTTTCCGGTGGCCGGGTCCTGGACGTCGAAGGTTCCACCGTCGGAGGCATCGCGCCATTCCCCGTTGATCAGCAGGCCGGTGGGAACGGAGGCGAGCAGTTCGGCTTCGCGCTCGGGGGTGATGGTCATCGGTGGTCTCTCCCGCGTCAGGGTGGATGGGGTTCTATCAGACCTCACGTTAGCCAGAGGTCCTCCCGGCTGTAAATGCAGGGATGCATCATGACCACCCCATGTGGTTGTGCATCCGCCCGGGGCTAGCGGCGGGCTTCAAGGACCGCCGCGTAGAGTTCGCGTTTGGAGATCCGCTCCCGTTCGGCAATGGCGGCGACCGCGTCCTTGAGCCGCAGACCACCCCGTTCGAGCTCCTGCACGGAGGAAACATGGTCCACGGCACGGGAGGGCGCGTCTTCGGCCGCCCCGGAAACGACGACGGCGATTTCCCCCCGCACCTGTCCTTCGGCCCATTCGAGGAGTTCCAGCAGGGAACCGCGTTTCACCTCCTCATACATTTTGGTCAGTTCCCGGGCAACCGCTGCCCTCCGGTCCTGACCGAAGGCGTCGGCCAGGGCCCGCAGCATGGGGGCCAGCCGGTGGGGGGCTTCGAAGAAGACCATCGTGCGGCGTTCCTTCTGAAGTTCGGCCAGCCGTCCAGCCCGCTCCCCCGGCTTACGGGGAAGGAAGCCTTCGAAGGTGAAGCGATCGGTCGGCAGCCCGGAGAGGGCCAACGCGGTCAACACGGCGGAGGGTCCCGGCACTGCGGTCACCAGCAGGCCCTCGGCGCCGGCCGCCTCGACCAGCCGGAACCCGGGATCGGAGACGGCAGGCATACCGGCGTCGGAGACCATCAACACGGTCAGCCCCTGGCGGGCCAGGTCCAGCAATTCTGCGGTCTTCACGCCCTCGTTGTGCTCGTGGTAGCTGATCACCCGGCCGGGGATCCGCAATCCCAGGGCCTGGGCCAGATGGTGGAATCTCCGGGTGTCCTCCGCGGCAATGACATCGGCGCCGGTCATCAACTCGATCAACCGCGGAGAGGCATCCCCCAGGTTCCCGATCGGGGTGGCAGCCAGCACGATCTGCCCGTTCGCCCCCTCTACCCGGGGCTGGGCTGAGGGCGCGGGTTCCGGGGTGTCGGACACGGGGTCTGCAGGATCATTATTCACCCCGCCAGCCTACCGTCGGCAGCGCCGGTAGAGTTGTCCCGTGAGCGCCCTGAAATCGTCCCGCCCCGTCTGGGTCCAGACCCCGCGGTCGGCGTTCACCTACCGGGCCCTGACGGAGAGGTTGCAGGGCGTCGTCGCCCCGGTGAGCCGGCTGAGTTGGATGGTCCCGCTGGTCATCACCCTCATTGCTGCTCTCATGCGTTTGGTGAACCTGGATCAGCCCCACGCCCTGACTTTCGACGAGACGTATTACGTCAAGGACGCCTTCACGCTGCTCTCCCACGGGCATGAGATGGAGTGGCCGGACGACCCCAATCCCGCGTTCCTTGACGGCACACCTGCCCCCTTGGACAGCCCCGAATACGTGGTCCATCCGCCCTTGGGCAAATGGATGATTGCCGTGGGGATGCTCCTGTTCGGTACCGACAGCGGGATGGGATGGCGTTTCTCCGCGGCCATCGTGGGAACGCTGGCCGTCCTGTTGGTCACTCTCATCGCCCAGCGTTTATTCAACTCGATCACCCTCGGTGCAGTGGCCGGCGGCCTGAGTGCCGTCGACGGCCACCAGTTGGTCCTGTCACGGACCTCCTTATTGGACATTTTTCAAATGTTCTTCATCGTCGCCGCCTTCTACGCCCTTCTGGTGGACCGCTCCCACGGACGCAGGATCCTCGCCAGAAAAGTCTCAGCAGCGGTAGACCCGCAAACCGGTGTTCCCCCACGATCCTTCCTGGAGTTCGGCCCGTGGATGGCCTGGCGGCCATGGCGGTTGGTTTTCGCCCTGATGCTCGGCGGCGGCTTGGGCGTGAAATGGTCGATGCTCTCCTTCGTGGCGGTCTTCTGCCTGCTAACGGTGCTATGGGATATGCAGGCACGACGGACGGTGGGAATCCGCCGCTGGTTGACGGCAGGGATCATCCGCGACGGCATCCCCGCGTTCTTCCTCATCATCCCGTTGACCGTTGCCACGTATATCTCGACCTGGGCCGGCTGGTTTCTCACGGCGGGCGGCTACGACCGCACCTGGGCTGCGGATCATCCCGGTGAAGGGGTGGGATGGCTGCCTGCCCCGCTTCGCTCACTGTGGGAGTACCACCGCAGCGCCTACGAGTTCCACCAGGGGCTCAGTTCCCCCCATGCCTGGGAGTCAGGCCCGTGGACCTGGCTGTTCGCCGGCCGGCCCGTCCTGTTTTATTACCACGGATCGGAGGCCGGGGATCCGGGTTGTCCGGTGGGTTCCTGCGCCTCGGTGGTCACCGATCTTCCCAATCCGGTGCTCTGGTGGGCCGCGACCCTCTCCCTCCTGGTCGTGCTGTTGTTTTGGGCGGGACGCCGCGATTGGCGGACGGGGGCCATTTTGGCGGGCATACTCGCCGGATTCGGCCCGTGGTTCCTCTATTCGCAACGCACCATGTTCTTCTTCTACACGATCACTTTCGAACCATTCATGATCCTGTCGCTCACCTTCGTGCTCGCCCTGGCCCTGGGTGGGGTGGGTGCTTCCGTGGCCCGACGTCGAACCGGGCTCATCGGTGTGACTGCTTTTTTGGCTTTGGTGGTGCTGGTTTCGGCGTTCTTCTGGCCGGTCTGGACCGGACAGACGATTCCCTATGAGGCCTGGCGACTGCGTTTGTGGATGCCCAGCTGGGGCTGATGTTCCGCGATACCCCGCTCAAACACTGCGGGCCGCTGCCTCGGGGATCATCCCCGAGGCAGCGGCCCGTTTCCGTACGTGGAACCTGGTTTAGAGCAGGCCCATCTCCCGGTCCACCTGGCGTTGCCGCGCCCGGTCACGGCGCTTGCGTGAGGGCCAGTTGGTGATCAGGAACACCAGGGAGGTGATGAGCACCAGCCCGGCGATCACGATTCCCGCATCCATCCAGAACTGTTCCGGGTAGAGGCGGATCAAGGTGTCGTTGGCGTGGAACGTCCAGTTGCCTTGGGCGAAGAACAGCTCGTGGAAGTCCGTGAAGAACGTCCCGAAGTTCAGCACAGCCAGTACCGTCAGCGCGATCATCACGACCAGGGTGATGACCGAACCGGCGAAGAACGCCCGGCGGATGCCTCCCGCGTAGCGGCGCCATAGGTACAGGCAGATCAGGATGGCCAGCAAGGTCAGGATGATCCCTGCGGCATACGTGATCCCGATGATGGATTTCACGTCGGCCATATGGGACACCTCATTGGCCAGGAACAGCGGGTCCCCGTTGGTGTCCACCAGGTTACCCAGATAGGCGGAGGGAGCCGAGTTGTTGATGTAGTCCACCCCGTAGTTCCCATAGGTCAGCCGGTCGGCTTGGCTGAAACCATAGCCGTCCGAAGGGAACCCTGGACGGTGATAGTCCAACCAGAGGAACCAGGAACTGGCTACCGCACGAATGGACCCGATGACCACGATGAAGGGGAAGGCAATCGCCAGGAAGGTCTGCACGATCCGCGCGAACACCGGTTTGGCCGTCAGCGCGGCGTCTCGGGCGTGCTGACGGCGCTGGGCTTCCCGGTCGGTTTCGGCGGCAGGTCCTGCGGGGATCGGTTCCTGACGTTTGGCTGCGGCCGCCGAATCGGCGCGTACCGTTTCCCCGTCGGTATCCGGATCCTGACCGGCCAACGGTTCCGCGGCAACTGCCGCTCCCGTTGCGGCGTCCTGCTCCGAACGGGGCATCGCCTGGGTCTGGGAGGAAGGCTCCTGCTGCCATGCCGGCAAGGCCTGGGTGCGGGAGTCGTCGGTTGCGCTCGGCTCGTCGGTGGCAGAGGCTGCCGCGTTTTCATCGCCCGTGGCCGCGGCGAATTCGGAGTCCCAGGCCTCGGGGGTTTCCGCTACCGCGGGTGAACCGGTATCGGCACCTTCGCCTCTGATGGCAGCTGTTTCCCGGGTGGCGTTTTGTGGGGTGTCGACCATGGGCTCCTCCGGATCCGGCCCCTTCAGGAACTCAGGAACTTCCGGGTCGTCCGCGGTGGGCGCCGGCCGGTCGTTGTCCAGGTCCCCGGGTTCGGGTCCTTCTGGCACGGCGTTCTTATTCTCCATCAATGTGTCCTTCCCTGTTGGCATGCAAAGTCGTTAGGCGACGGCCGCGGTGGCGCCGGCGTCGTAGGTTCCTAGATCCCCGGTGAATCCTGCGTTGACGGCCCGCCGGCCCAGGACCAGCGTGTAGGTCCAGTAGCCGGCCAGGACCATCAGGCCGATGCCCAGGCGGACCCCATGCGGCAACCCGCTGGGGGTGACGAATCCTTCGACCAGCCCGGAAATAAAGAGCACCACGACGAGCCCCAGGGCCACCGTCATCAACGATCTGCCTTCCACGGCGAGGGAACCAATCCTGGTCCTGGCCCCGGGAGCCACCCACGCCCAGAAGATGCGCAGGCCAGCAGCGCCGGCGATGAAGATCGCCGTCAGCTCCATGAACCCGTGCGGCAGGATGTAGAGGAAGAAGGTGTCGAGCTCACCCAGCGAGGACATCAGCCCCCCGGCCATCCCCACCGATACCGCGTTCTGGTAGAGCACGAAGGGCACATACAGCCCCGAGATTCCGAAGGCCACACACATTCCGGCGATGAGTGCGTTATTCGTCCAGACCGCACCGGCAAAGGAGGCGGCGGGGTTCTCCGAGTAGTAGTCAACAAAATCATGGTGCACGTATTGCTGCAGATCGGCATCGGAGCCCATCGCCTTGAGCACGCTGGGGGTGTGGGCAGCCCAGAGTCCGGAGGCAAAGGCGATAGCGATGAACACCAACCCCAGCACGATGGTGAGCACCCGGATCCTGTAAAAGGCCGCCGGCAGCGTGTAGACGAAGAACGTGGCGATCTCTTCCAGCACAGGGGTCCTGGCCCCCGTGAAACGGGTACGTGCACGCGAGATCCTGGCGGAGAGGTCGGCAGAGACGACGGCATCGGGTTCGATCGATCCGACCATCGACAAATGGGTCGACACGCGTTCGTAGAGCCCCAGGAATTCGTCGGATTCGGCACCGGTCAGTCGACGCCTGGAGGACAGGACGTCAAGGCGGTCCCACTCCTGCCGATGAACGGCGACAAAGGCATCAAGATCCACGTTCCCAGCCTAACGTGGGGGTGTCGGCTAGATTGGGATGACGGCCGCGTTGCGCCGGGTCAACCCCGGCACCGGTCGGGCGTCCGATCACCCAGCCTCGACGGAGGGATACCGTGAGCACGATCATCACCGGCGAGGCAGTCGTCCTGCAGTTGCGTCCCGCCAGTTTCGTGCTGCGCGCCGTGGGATGCTTCATTGACTATCTGGTTTATCTGATCGGTCTGGTCGCTTCGCTGGTCCTGCTCGAGAAACTGGCTTCCGGTTTTGACAGTGCGGCCATCCGCGCGGTGGTCATCATCGTCGTCGTGCTGTGGATCGTGGCTGTTCCGGTGCTGGTGGAAACCCTGAGCCGCGGGAAGTCCTTGGGCCGGCTGATCATGGGGTTGCGCATCGTGCGCGATGACGGCGGTTCCATCCGTTTCCGCCACGCCTTCATCCGGGCGATGCTCGCCCTGCTGGAGGTCCTGGCACTTTTCGGTTCGCTGGCCTTGCTGGTCTCTTTCGCCAACGAACGCGGTAAACGTCTGGGAGACATGCTCGCCGGCACCTACTCGATGCGCGAACGCCGCGAACGCGTGGCCCCGTTGGTGCTTCCCGTGCCCCAGCAGCTGCGTCCTTGGGCCGAACTGGCCGATGTGGGGCGGATCCCCGACCCCCTGGCGGCACGTATCGCCCGCTTCATCCGTCAGGGCCCTTCCATGGCTGCGGCCTCCCGGGAGCAGGTCGCCGCCACACTGGCCTCGGACCTGCAGCCGTATGTTTCCCCCGCGCCACCGTTTGGCTGCCCACCGGAACAGTTCCTGGCGGCCGTGGTCGCCGAACGGAGGGAACGCGACTACCGGCGTCTGAGCGCCGTGGCAGAACGCCAACGCACGGTCCGCGAGCGTATCCACCGGCTGCCCTTCGGCAACTGACCGGCGATCTGCCGGTTCCCTAGTATCGGTAGTGTTCGGGTTTATAGGGCCCTGCGGGATCCAACCCCAAATATTCGGCTTGTTCCGTCCTCAGCTCGGTCAATTCAATGCCGAGGGCGTCGAGGTGGAGGCGGGCGACCTTCTCGTCAAGAATTTTTGGCAGCACATAGACCTGTCGTTCGTAGGCTGGATCTGCGCCGTCATCGGTGCCCCGCTGCCGGCTGAAGAGTTCGATCTGTCCGATCGTCTGGTTGGCGAAGGAATTGGACATGACGAAGCTGGGGTGGCCGGTGGCGTTGCCCAAGTTCAGCAGGCGTCCCTCGGACAGCACGATGATCGAGCGTGCGGTATCGGTTCCGCCGTCGAAGACCCATTCATGGACCTGCGGTTTGATCTCGACCTTGGTGATGCCCGGCACCGCGGCGAGCCCTGCCATATCGATTTCATCGTCAAAGTGTCCGACGTTGCCCACGATGGCTTTGTCCTTCATGGCAGCCATGTCTTCGGCCCGGATAATCCCCGTCCCACCGGTGGTGGTGATGAAGATATCGCCCTGGCCGATGACCGACTCCAGCCGGGCGACCTGGTAGCCATCCATGGCGGCCTGCAGCGCGCAGATCGGGTCGATCTCGGTGATAATCACGCGTGCGCCTTGGCCCCGTAGCGCCTCCGCCGCCCCCTTGCCCACGTCGCCGTACCCACAAACCACTGCCACCTTGCCGCCGATGAGCACGTCGGTTGCCCGGTTGATGCCATCGGGCAACGAGTGGCGGATGCCGTATTTATTGTCGAATTTGGATTTGGTGACCGAGTCGTTGACGTTGATGGCGGGGAACAGCAGTTCCCCGGATTCGGCGAGTTGATAGAGCCGGTGGACCCCCGTGGTGGTCTCCTCGGTGACTCCCAGGATTCCTGCGGCGAGGCGGGTGAACTTGCCGGGGTCTTGCGCCAGTGAACGGCGCAGCACGTCCAAGACAATCGTGTATTCGGCGCTATCGGCTCCAGTTGCTGCCGGAACAGATCCTGCGGCTTCGAAGCCGACCCCCTGATGGACGAGCATGGTGGCATCTCCACCGTCGTCCAGAATCAGGTTCGGGCCCCGGGCGGGGTCGGTATCTGCTCCCGGCCAGGAAAGGATCTGCTCGGCGGTCCACCAATACTCCTCCAGGGATTCGTTTTTCCAGGCGAAAACCGGCACCCCCTGGGGTTGTGCGGCACTCCCGGACCCCACGACGACGGCTGCTGCTGCCTCGTCCTGGGTGGAGAAGATGTTGCATGAGGCCCAACGGACCTGGGCACCCAAGGCGGTGAGCGTCTCGATCAGCACTGCCGTCTGGACGGTCATGTGCAGTGACCCGGCAATCCGTGCCCCGGCCAGGGGTTGGGAGCTGGCATATTCGGCTCGCAGGGACATCAGGCCAGGCATCTCGTGTTCGGCGAGCCGAATCTGGTGGCGGCCTGCCTCGTGCAAGGAAATATCGGCGATCCGGTAGTCAAAGCCCACGGCTAGTCCACCTCCGGGGTCCGGCTGACGCCTTCGGCCGGGGAGGGGCCCAGCATGACGGGGATTCCTTCGCGCACGGCGTACCGCGGGGTGCTGCCGTGCGCGTCGAGGGCGGTGGCGACCAACGCGTCGCCGTCCTGGGTGAGCGTCGAGCCGGTGACCGGGCAACGCAGGATCTCAAGGAGCTGGGGTGTGATGTGGGCCATGGGCCCAGTTTATGGCTTTAGCGTGGTTCACGCAGAATACGTAGAGGCCCTCGTCCGTTGTCCGTGTCCTCCGGCGGGTCCAGCGGTGTTGGTGCGGTGCGAGCCGAGATGGAATTCGTCGGACCGCTTTCGGGTTCGACGAGGGTCTCCCGGCGATCCGTCGCCGGTGGGCGGGGTTCGGACACCGCGTCGGCCAAGGCGGAGAGTTCATCGGAAGCCACACGGGGTGCTTCGGGAAGTTCCAGGCGCAGGACCTGCCAGCCACGCGGCACGGTCAGCCGGTGGGCGTGCTCGCTACATAAGTCGTAACAGTGCGGTTCGGGGTAGGTGGCCAGTGGCCCGAGAACGGCGGTGGAATCGGCGTACACAAACGTCAGGGTCGCGATGGCCGAGCGGCCACAGGCGGAGCGTGAACAAAGTCGAAGGGATCCCACGAGAAAACAGCTTACCTGCCGTGCCCTCGGCTACGCCCCAAGCAGCCGGGCATGGCGGGAAACGGTTCCCCCGCCCACGTCGAAGATCTTCGGTAGGCTCGGTGTCATGGCAGAAGGTTTCACGGTGCGGTTTGAAGATCCCGGGACGGCGAGCCGCCCCGCTGCGCGGGCAGACACCGAGACGAATTCCGGAGCGTTCCTCCGCCGTCGACGCAACCGGCATGGACGCGGTCTGCGCGGAAACCTCATGCACCCCGGGTTGCCCGGCTCACGGACCCGCGCCGAACGCTTCGAGGATCTCATCGCCGAATCCGCCGAACGTCTCGAATTGTTGTGGGGCCAGCCCATCGCCTCGATGGAATTCACGACAGAGCTCATGCCGCGCAGCACCTCGTTGGACTATTCCGAGGCCTCGGGACGTCCGGTTCCCCTGGGCAGGTCATGGGGGGCCACCCCGCGCCGCCTCGCCCGGGTGACCATCTACCGGCGCCCCGTGGAGGAACTGGCTGGTTCACCCATGGTGCTCCCCGAAGTCGTGCATCTGGCCGTCGTCGAACAGGTGGCCGAGCTTTTGCTGCGTGAACCCGAGGAAATTGATCCCGATTACCACCCGTGGGAGGGCGGCTTCTAGCGCCTCGCCTTGCCGAGGCTCAGTAGCGCAGGTCCACGCTGATATCGGTGGCACCTCGGGTGGCCGGCGGAAGCGGAAGAACCGAGACATCAGTTTTCCCGTGGGTGGCCAGCAGGCTGCCGTAAACGGGATCCCCACTGGCGCTGAGGGTCACGGCGACCACATCCTGTCCCAAGGAATCGATGCTGCGTTCCACGCTGTGGCCCTGATCCACCTCCACGGTGACCGCCTTGCCGACCTTGCCGTCGGAAGTGACCGGACGCAGGTCGATGCTCCCGGCCCCGTCCCGGGCCAGGAAGAGGAACCGAGATTCGGCCCCCTCGGGGACGACGACGAGATGTTCGCCGCCCAGCCGGTGTGCCGCACCAGCCCAGGCAGCATCGGTCCGTTTTTTGGCCTTGGTTCCCCGGGTCATGCGCACGGAAGCAGCCACCGGCTCCTCCGAGTCCACGATGGCCGTGTAGTTCCCTGCCTTGACTCCGGTGAGATGCACGCTGGTGGTGGCACCGGCTTGGGCCGTGTATTGGCCGTCGCGGGGCAGGTCCACCGGACCGTCCTTGCCCACCAGTCGGACCTTGACGTTTTGATCGCTGGCCCCGGGAACGGTCAGATCCAGGGTCGGGGCGGCGTCCTCGTACCCCTTCTGTGAGGTGATGTCCTTCTGGGTCTTGGCGTCCTGGATGAGGATCCCGGGGACGACCTGGTGTTCATCGGGGGTAGCCGCCGGCTCGATGAAGTCCACGCCTCCCGGCGTCAGGCCACGCAGCGTGCTTTGTTGGATGATGGCGCTGACCGGTGCACCGGTGGACGTGGCCTTGACGGAGAGTGATTTCTCCCCCGACGCCATGCCGCCCAAGACGATCGACGTCGACTCCCCCGGGGCGATGATGATGCCACGGGCGTTGCCCGCCTCGATAGGGCCCTTGGAACCGTAGAGTTCCAGATCGACGGTGGACGGGGAGGCCGACGGGTTGGCCAGGGTCAGCAACGCCGTGCTGCCGACCGTGGTCGAGGCACCCGTGAGCCACTGTTCGTTCGCCGGGACCTGACAGTTCGCCGCCGCCAGCCCGGCCAAATCGCCGTCACCGGCAACGTAGCTGCGCACTGCCCCGGCAGTGGACTGCCGGCCGCCCAGCGGTTGGACGCGCAGGTTCGCTGCCGACGGCTCGCTCACACCGGAGGCTGTCTTGGCTTTCCGGCCGGTGAACCCGTCTTCACCGGTGGATTGATCTTCGCTGGCCTTCTCGTCCGAGAGTCGCTTGGACAAGGTGCGCACCGTCGTCCCGTCGAGTTTCTCCACCGCGGCACCGGGGAGGCGCTCGGCGGCATCGGAGAGCACCGTTGAACGGATCATCGTCTTTTCAGAGTCCGAGGCGGCAGCGAAAGCCGGGTCGGTGCCTTCTCCTGCAGCACCATCGACCAACCGAGCCGTCGCCGGGCACTGGCCCACATAGTCCCCCGCGGGTACCGAGACACGCGGAACGGCCCCAACCTCGGGTGCCGAGAGGGGGCCGTTGAGCGAACCCACGGCAATGCCGCCGCCGGTGGCCACCAGCAAAACAGCCCCCAGTGAGGCCGCTGCGGCGCGTCCGCGGCGCGGTAAGCGGTTCCGGGTCATGACTTGTGCTCCTCAGCTCCTGACGTGCCCTCCAACGGGGCATCGCCGTCGTCCTCGTCCTGCAGGTGTTCGCCGTCGGCATCATCAATATCCCACACGGATTCGGCGCTACCCGTCGTCCTGAATTCCTCCACCCGGCGGGCAGCGAACCGGCGGGAGGCAGGGATCGGGATGACCAGCAGCAGGGTCCCTGCGAAGACCAGGACCATCAGAATTCCTAGGGGCAGGGACCAGGGCGCCGAATAGCCGATCGATAGTTCTCCGGCTCCGCTGGGCAGTTTGAACGCCTGGGCCCACCCGTTGGTGGTGGACTCGAGAGCCTTGCCGTCGTAGGTGGCTTCCCAACCGGGGTCGGCCCGTTCGGCCAACACGACGGTGCGCCCCTTCGGGCCGTTGGGTAGCGCGTGGGCCTGCACGCGGGCCGCATGGGATCCGATGAGTGAGGTGGTCTCGCCCTCGGCATCAAGCAACCTCACACGGGCGGTGAATTCGTTGGGGGTTTCGGCGTCCTTGATTTCGGTGTCGGGGGTCACCCGCCACAGCCACCCTGCCTCGGTGTAGCCAACGGGGGCCAGTCCCGGAACACCGTCAAGACGGCCAGCCAACGTGGAAACACCTTCGGGGACCTGCAGCACCACGAAACTGACTCCGAAACGGGCCAGTTCCGGCCGCGGGTCGATGGCTTGGCCCGAGGCCAGTCCGGCCACTGTGCTGCGGAGGTCTTTTGCTGAATCGTCGTCCGGTGCCGCCTGCGGATCGGTGAGTGTTCCCGTCAGCCGCGAGCTGGCGGAGACTGCTGAGAGTTGGTCCAGACTCATCCCCGATCCGCTCATCAACGTGGCGCTCATGGCCCCGTCGTTGCCCTCGGGAGCCAAAACGAGGGTGCGTTCCTGCAAGGGCGAGTTCCCTCGGTCTGCTGCCGTCGCGGGAAGCGTGCGCGCCGCAACGGGGAGTACGGCTTGCCCCAAGCCCAGATCCGACGTGGCGCCGGATTCGCCCGCCGCCGCATCCGCGGTTCCGACCGTACGGGGGGCCAGCCACAACGTGGTGGCCACCGTGGCCGAGGCCAGGACCAACACCACGGCTGCCGCCATGGCGGGGCCGGCGATCACCCGCAGCCTCGAGGTCTTGTGGATCCTGACGCTACGCATCCAGTCCAGGCCACCTGCGGCTGAGAGGAGGACGCCGAGCATGAAGACCGAAACGAACGGACCGGTGAAGGGAGTGACCTCACGGCCGGCGGTGACACCAAAGGGAAGTGCCTGCACGGCGTATCCGGTGGCCAGGGTCAGAACACCGGCCACCCAGGCGGTGCGGATGATCGCGCCGCGCCGGCCACGGCGTAGCAAACCGACGATGGCCAGCAGGAGCAGTGGAACACCCACGATGAGGGCGGCGATGAACGCCCACGGGCCAGGGAGCAGGTTCGCTGCCCATCCGAACCCATTGGCTCCCGCCATCGGGTCGAATGCCACGGGGAAGCCCAATGCCTGTTGCCACAGGTCCGCCGCCTGGAACGGCTGGACGACCCCTGGATCTGCCAGCAGGACCCGCGGGTTGTTCAGGGCAGCCGGAACACTTCCCAGTGCGAGGACCAGCGACGGCACCGGAACCCACCACAGGGTCCGGGCCCGGCGGCCCAAAGGAATCGCGAGCACCACCACCAGCACGACAGCCAGCGGCAGCAAACTCGGGGAGGCGGCAGTGACTGCCGCCAGGGCCAAGGCTGCCCCGGCAGCAGCGGTCCACGAGGGGACTCCATGCAAACCCGCCTTCGACGGCGGATCCGCTGGGGACGGGACGGCGTGCTGTTCGGTGCGCGGTCGGCCGGCGCCGACGGCACGGATCACTCCGAGGCCGACCAGCGGGACGAGGACGTGCACGGCGATGGCACCTGCCCGCCCCGAGCCCAGGGCAACTTGCAGTGCCGGGGCCAGCGCCCAGACGAGGGCGCCGAGTAACCGGGCGGCCCGGCTCGCCGTCACCGATCCGAGGGCCAGCCAGGCGAAGAGTGCCGCCAGCGGCATGGCCGCCAGATACAACACCACGATGGCGGTGTTGGGGGTACCGAACCCGAGCAGCGAGAGCAGCCAGAGCACCAGGTCGAAGGGATCACCATGCCCCGGCATCCCGGTTCCCAGGTCCTGCCACCAGCCAGTGGCGTGGGCCCAGATCCCTGAGAGTCGATCGCTCACCGGAAGCATCGATCCGCCGGCCAGTGCCCCGGAACCGAAGACGCTCCGTAGCCCCAGGAGGGCGACGACGGCCGTGGCCAGAACCGCAATCACGGCGCTGACCGAAGAGCTGGTGCGGGTCGGGGCAGCCAATTCCGCGAAGTCGTCGGAACTGTCGCCGGAGGGATTGGACGCCTCGGCCGTGACCCCTGAACCGTCGCCGAGGACCGTTGAGGTGCCTGCGGCCTGGAGGAGGTTGCGTCGGTGGGCCCACACTTCCCGACGCGGGACCATCAGCGGGCGGACCAGCGAACGGGAGACCTTCCGGGTCCGGCGGGCCCCGCGACGCGAACCGCGGAGGGCTACCGGGGAGAACACTGCGGTCAGGGTGCTGCTCAGTTGCCCGAAGCCGAAGGCCGGGTCCTTCGCCACCAGTGAGATGAGTAGCCGGAAGAGGGAACCAAGGATCGCGCCGAGGGCGACGAAGGGGACCTTCCAGGCGGCGGCGTGCTTGAGCCGCAAATAGACCTCGGCCCGGCGGCCGGCCAACGGGCCAGCGATGGAGCGGACCTTATCGGGAGCGTGGAGCATCTTGGCCGTCGGGACGACAACGACACGGTTGCCGGCCAACCGGTTACGCCAGCATAAGTCCAAGTCGTCGCCGAGTCCGGGCAGGGCTGGGTCGAAGCCGCCTAGATCCTCCCAGACGTCCCGGCGGACCAGTAGGCCTGCGGAATTCACTGCGAAGCGGTCGGAGCGGGAGTCGTATTGCCCCTGGTCGAGTTCGTCCACATCGATCATGGTCAGGCGTTCGCCCCAGCGGCTGATGCCCAACCCGACGTCCAGCAGGCGGCGCGGTTGATCGCGGTCCAGTTGCTTGCAGCCGGCAATGGTCACCGCTGGGGAGGTCTCCACAACCTCGAGGAGCGCCTCCAGGGCACCCCTGTCGGGGGCCGAGTCGTCATGGATCAGCCAGATCCAGTCCTGGATCTCGGGGTCCACGGTCGGAAGGTTTCCCGACGTCGTCGGGTCGCCCGCGCGGCGAGGGAGCGCATCCTCGCCGGTCACGCCCGCGCGCACCGAGGCGCCGAATCCTCTCGCCCGTGCCTTGACCAGCGGGCTGCCGGCCGGCAGCGAGTCGGTCAGGATGCGGGCAGAGTTGTCCTGGGAACCTGCGTCGACGCCGATGAAGTGATCGACCGGCCGGGTTTGGGTTGTCAGCGCTTCGAGGGTTGCCGGAAGGAAGCTCTCCCCGTCGTGCGCAACGACCACGGCCGTGACGCGTACTTGCGAATGAATCAGACCGCTCGCTTCCTCAGCCGACGGCGCTCACGCTCGGAGAGGCCGCCCCAGATACCGAAGCGTTCGTCATTGGACAGCGCATACTCCAAGCATTCGGAACGAACGTTGCAGGCACCGCAGACCTTTTTTGCGTCACGCGTCGAGCCTCCCTTTTCGGGGAAGAAGGCTTCGGGATCGGTCTGGGCGCATAATGCTTCGGTCTGCCAGCCGAGCTCTCCCTCGTCATCTGCGCCGGGGTAGCCCGGCATGCCGAGCCACAACTGCTGCTGCGGGTCCACTTCGGCGGGAGCCGTCTGGGCGGGGCGCTCCACGGGCAGGTCACGCACCGGAGCCAGGAGGGCCTCTGGAGTTTCAACATCGGACTCGTGGGCGGCCAAGAATGCCGTGGCCTGGTCATCGAGGTCCAGTCCGGCGGCCCGGTAGTTCTCTGCCGCCGCATTGTCTGCGGGATCGAGGAACCAGTCTGCGGGGACTCCACGAGAGCCGTACCTCTTTGACGCCTGTTCGGCTTGGCTGGGATCGTAAATGCGCTCTGCGTTCCCCATGGTGTGCGCCCTTCCGCTGGTTGGCTGTCTCTCTTACACCGGCCACCTACCCGACCTGTCGAACGGTAACCGTCCGTCCTACGTCTGGTCGCGTGAGCGGCCACGGCTTAGTCCGTGGTCTGGAAAAAGCTGCTTCTCCTACTAATTACAATGGTGTAACTCACCGACGTCAAGTGGAGGCGGTGATTCTATAGATGGAAGCCTTCCGATCCATGTCGCAACACGCCCGATATATGAGTGTACCGATGGGCGTGTCCGACAGTTCCCCGGATTATCAGGGTTTTCACAGGTTTGAGAGGATTGAGCCCATGACCACCGATACCGATTCGTTAGATTTTACAAACCGATTGCTCTCCAGACACCGGGACTCCGCCTCCCCGCTGCTGACCTGGTACGGCGATCCCGGTGAACGCGTGGAACTGAGCGGCCATGTTTTCGACAACTGGGTCGCGAAATCGGCGAACCTCCTCGTCGAGGAATTCGACGCCGGTCCCGGGACCAGGATCTTGCTCGATCTGCCGGCTCACTGGAAATCTTTGGCGATCGCGTTCGCCATCTGGTCTACCGGCGCCGAACTCATCCTTCCGGTATCCGGCACCGAGAGCCCGCTCCACGAGTGGGCCAGCCACCACCACGGCACGACGGGTTCCCCCGATGTGGTGCTCACCGGCAACCCCAGCACGGCCACCGAGGTCTTCCCCGCCGCTGAGGTCGTGGCCGTTGGGCTGGAGTCCCTGGCCTTGTCCTTCCCCGGGGAAGTTCCTTCGGGGTGCCTGGATTACGTGGCCGAGGTTCGCGGTTTCGGAGACTACTACTTGGCTGATCCGGTACCGGCTGCCGCCCCGGCGTTGACCGCCGATGACGGTACCGGGGACTTGGACTATGCACAGCTCTTTTCCCTGCCCGCAGCCCACGGCACGGCCCTGCTGGGCCCCGTCACCGACCTCGGCACGACGTTGCGGGCTGCCGTGGCCCAATGGCGGGGGGATTCACCGCTGGTGCTCCTCGGCCCCGGGGCCTCCCCCACACAGCGGATGCTCGACGATGAACGCGTGGAACGACACCTTTAAAGACAACCGCCCGCCCCGACGATGTCATCGCGGGGCGGGCCTGACAGCTTCGGAACCTAGTGCGCTGTGGGGTTGGGGTCGCCGCCTTCGCGCGGCATCCCGTCTTCCTGAGCCATGCTGGCGGTTTCGGGGTGACCGATCAGGTCATGGTCTTGGTTGAAGCCCGGCTCGTTGTCTAGCTCTTCGGTGAAGACCCAGAAGCGGTATGCGAAAAAGCGGAAGATCGTGCCCAACACCAGGCCGACGACCGACCCGGCGATGAACAGGCTGGTCGAATCGGTCAGACCGATCCAGTATTTGGTGACCCAGACGCAGGCCGCGGCAATGAACAAGCCGATGCCGTTCATGATGATGAACAACACCAGTTCGCGCACCACTGAAGCCCGGCGGCGATGCCTAAAGGTCCAGTAACGGTTGGCGACCCAAGAGAACATGGTGGCGACGATCCCGGCGACGATCTTGGCCTTGACCTCGGAACCGTGCATCGGCCCGTTCATCATCCACAGGAAGATCGACGTATCAATGATGAACGCCACACCGCCGACGACGCCGAATTTCATGACCTCTCGCCACAGCATGGTGAAAAGGCCTTGGCATTTTTTCGCCAACTCGTTGAGCATGTTCCTCCACAGACGGTGTTCAGTGCGGGTAAAAACCCCGAGATTCGGGGCTCCAGCAGGAGCCGGTCCACTGCGTCCGTGACGCGGCCAGCTCCCCATTCTATCGGCTGCAACTCAAAGTTTCCTCATAATCCCCCGTTCAGGGCCCCGTCACGGCCGATGGACTGGTCTCGGTTCGGTACCCTGAAGAGGTGAATTTTCCTGTGATTGGCGTGGTCGGTGGTGGCCAACTTGCCCGAATGATGGCCCCTGAAGCAACGAACCTCGGTTTTGACCTGAGGGTTTTGGCCGAGGGGCCAGAGGTCTCGGCAGTCGCTGCCGTCGCCCAGGCCCCGGTCGGCGACTACCGGGATCTGGAAACCCTGCGGGAGTTCGCCGCCGGCGTCGACGTGATCACCTTCGATCACGAGCATGTCCCCAACGAACACCTCAGGGCCCTGATCGACGAGGGGATTAATGTCCAGCCCCGTCCCGAAGCCCTGATCCATGCCCAGGACAAGCTGGTCATGCGGGCTGCCATCGACCAGCTCGGACTACCGAACCCGGTGTGGGCCCGGGTCGCTTCGATCGAGGAGCTCATTACTTTTGGTGATTCCACCGGATGGCCCGTGGTGCTCAAGACCCCACGCGGCGGATACGACGGCAAGGGGGTGCGGATGCTCGACGATGCGGCCGCAGCATCCGAATGCGCCGACTGGTTCGCCGCCGGAACCGACTTGCTGGCCGAGGAGAAGGTTGATTTCAGCCGGGAGCTCTCGGCTCTCGTGGCTCGCACCACCTCGGGTGAAGCCCGTGGCTGGCCTGTAGTGCACACCATCCAGGTTGACGGGGTCTGCGACGAAGTCATCGCCCCGGCCCCCGGACTGGACCCGGCCACTGCTGAGGCGGCCCGTGAAGCGGCACTGAGCATCGCGGAGGCTTTCGGCGTCACCGGCGTCATGGCTGCCGAACTCTTCGAAACCCCCGGCCGCGGCCCGGGATTCGTCATCAACGAACTGGCCATGCGCCCCCACAACACCGGCCACTGGACGATGAACGGTTCGGTGACCAGCCAATTCGAACAGCACCTGCGCGCCGTGCTGGACCTCCCGTTGGGCGACACCAGTGCATTGGGCGAGGTGACCGTCATGAAGAATTTCCTCGGCGGGGCGAACCCCGAGCTCTATTCAGCTTTCCCTGCCGCTTTGGCCGCGCAACCCCGCGTCAAGATCCACGTCTACGGCAAGTCCGTACGGCCCGGCCGTAAGATCGGTCACGTCAACCTCGTCGGCGCCGCCGGCCAGACCGTCGACGATGTCCGCCGCACCGCCACGCAGGTGGCAGACATCATCCGCGACGGGGCCCCGGGGCCGGCCTCAACCGAAGGAGCCCGAACCGCATGAACACCGCGAAGCCCCTCGTCGGTGTCGTCATGGGTTCCGACTCCGACTGGCCCGTCATGCGCCTGGCAGCCGAAGCCCTCACGGAATTCGGCATCCCCTTCGAAGCCGATGTCGTCTCGGCCCACCGCATGCCCGACGAGATGATCGACTATGGCAAAACGGCTCACGAACGCGGTCTGCGGGTCATCATTGCCGGTGCCGGCGGCGCCGCCCACCTGCCGGGGATGCTCGCCTCCGTCACTCCCCTTCCGGTGATCGGCGTGCCGGTCCCGCTGAAGACCCTCGATGGCATGGATTCGCTGCTGTCCATCGTGCAGATGCCCGCAGGGGTACCGGTGGCCACCGTCTCCATCGGTGGTGCCCGCAATGCCGGGTTATTGGCCGTCCGCACCTTGGCCAGTGGTACCGATGAGCTGGCCACCAGCTTGCGTTCTCGTCTGGTCGACTTTGCGGACGAACTCCGTCAGCAGGCCTCCGCCAAGGGAGACCGCCTCCGCCAGCGTCTCACCGAGGAGATGGGGCTCGGTTCCTGACCCATGAGCAAACAGACGCCGCGTTTCTCCCCCGCACAGAATCCAGTGCGGGATCCCGAACACGCCTCCGCACCGATCCGGACCAAACGGGCTTTCTTCCTGCTGGCCCTGACCGTTTTCATTCCGGGTGGGGCGCAGGTAGTGGCCGGCAACCGGACTCTGGGGCGCCGGGTCCTGACGGTTACCCTCACCTGTTGGGCGCTGATCATCATCGGCCTCGTGGTCGCCCTCATCAACCGTGGAACCGTTATCGAGGTTCTGGCCAAGCCGGTCATCCAACTGATCCTCGTCATCGTCCTGCTGCTGTTGGCCGCCGGATGGATGCTGATGTTCATCAATACGTTGTTGATCATCCGGCCGCGTTTATTGACTCCGGCCATGCGCGGCGTTGTCGCGGCGTCAACGGTCGTCCTGATGGTTCTCACCGGAGGCGTTCTGGGCTACGGTGCGTTCATACTCAACACTGGCCGGGACACCATCCAGAATGTCTTTGCCTCGGGTCCTTCCATGGACCCCGTCGATGGGCGCTACAACATCCTGTTGATGGGTGGCGACGCAGGGGCCGGAAGGACGGGGCTGCGGCCCGATTCGATGGCCGTGGTGAGCATCGACGCGAAATCGGGGCGAACCGCGATGATCTCCATTCCTCGTAACCTGCAAAATGCTCCGTTCCCGAAGGACTCTCCGCTCCACGACGTCTACCCCCGCGGTTTCGACTGCGGCGATGAGTGCATCATCAACGCCCTCTACCCCACGGTTGAGGCCGATCATGCCGATCTGTATCCGGGCAAGGCCAACCCGGGCGCCGAGGCGATGATGGATGCCGCCACCGGCATCACGGGCATCGATGTCCAGGCGTACGTGGTGATCGATATGGACGGGTTCTCCACCTTCATCGACGCCATGGGCGGGGTCACCGTTGAGTCCGGAGGCTGGGTCCCCTATAACGCCAAGAAATGGCCTGGGACGCTCGTGAACACCCATTGGTTCTCCCCCGGAACGAAGAAATTCACCGGCAAGCAGGCACTCTGGTTCGCCCGCTCACGTGATTTCACCACCGACTACCACCGCATCCGCCGCCAACAGTGCTTGCAGCAGGCGATGATCAACCAGTTCAAGCCCTCCACGGTGTTGACCCGGTTCTCCGACATCATGTCCGCAGGTGAGGATCTACTCGAAACTGACATCCCACAGTCCCAACTCGGCAGTTTCCTCAACCTCGCCAATAAGGCCGGCAAGAACCCCTTTAAGCGCCTCACCCTCGGCGCCCCGGACTTCGGCACCACTTCCGACCGGTTCTCCACCTTCCCCGACTACAGCCAGATCCATACCCGTGTCGACGGGCTGCTGGAGGAGGCCACCGATGCTGGCGCCCGGGCGGCTGCTGACAAGAAATCAGCTGCCGCCGCAAAGAAGAAGTCAGCGTCGGCCGATAAATCCGCCTCCGGGGAGACGAAGTCAGCGTCGGCGGCGCCCACCAAGCCTGCCACCGACGCCAAGTCGGCGGTTCCGGAAGCCATCGAGGGCAACACCGATCCCACGGCGGTTCCTTCCACGCAGCCGGATGGCTCCCCCATCACCGAGAAGTATCTGGTCCAGCTCGAAATCAACGGACAACGCACACTCATCTCGGAGATCGCAGCCAATAACAACGAGTGCAGCGCACCATGACCCGCATCGCCGTCCGACGACGGAGGTACCGGGGACCTAGCGCACTGGCCTAGATTGGGTGGTAGCGCCCCGTATCGACCCAGCTGCCAAGGAGCCGAATGTACCGCCTGAGCAATACCGTCAGGGACTATCCGTGGGGATCGTCCACGGCCATCGCCGAACTCATCGGAGCCGAGGCAACGGGGGGCCCCGAAGCAGAAATGTGGATCGGGGCACATCCCGACTCCCCCTCGAAGGCCAGCCACCCGGACGTCGACGGCACGACTCCGCTCAATGAGCTGATCGCCACCGACCCCACCCTCTTTCTCGGTGAGGAGACGTCCACCCGCTTTGGGCGGCTTCCGTTCTTGGCGAAGATCCTCGCCGCGGAAAAACCGCTCTCCTTGCAGGTCCACCCCACTCTGGAGCAGGCCCGTGCCGGTTTTGCCGCGGAGGAGGAAGCCGGCGTCGACCGTTCGGCACCGCACCGCAACTATAAGGACGACAACCACAAGCCCGAGCTCCTGTTCGCGCTCACCGGGTTCTCGGCCCTCTGCGGGTTCCGGGCCGCGCACGAGTCGGCGGCCCTCTTCACCTGGTTGGCCGAAACAATCGAGGCGGACCCCGAGCTCACCGACGAGAACGGCAGTGCCGTCCTCGCGGCCCGACATACGGCCACCACCCTGAGCCAAGGCGATCTGCGGGGGGCATTCACCGACTTGCTCTCCGGAGGCCAAGACGTTGTCCGTCTCGTCGGGCTCGCCAGCGCGGCCGTTGCTTCAGGCCGCCAGACGGTTCCTGATAACGGTCTGGCGGAGCTGGAATCGCTGAACGGTTTCTATGCCGGCGATCCTGGGGTCCTCGTCTCGTTGATGCTCAACCACATCACCTTGGAACCCGGGCAGGCCATCTACCTTCCTGCGGGAAATATCCACGCCTACCTGCGGGGACTGGGGGTGGAAGTCATGGCTAGTTCGGATAACGTCTTGCGCGGCGGGCTGACCGGCAAACATATCGATCTACCTGAACTGATGGACACGGTTGACTTCCAAAGTCTGGGCGTCCCGTATCTGGAAGCCGCGAAGAACATGCTCGGCCAGGAGATCTACCGGCCGCCCTTCGACGAATTCCAGCTCCAACGCATCGCGTTGCCCGGTGATGCCCTGCTGGCCGGAGAGGACGTTGCCGTCGCCCAGAACGGCCCGGTGACACTGATCTGTGTGTCCGGTGACCTGCTGCTGGATTCGCCTCGTGGTGATCTGCAACTGACTCGCGGGGAATCGGCGTTCATTCCCGCTCACGAAGCTCCGGTGGTGGCCAAACGTCTCGGCGAGGGACCGGCCGTGGCGTTCGCCGTGACCACCGCCGAAACGAACTAACCCGCAAGGCTCGTGGCCTCACGGGTTAGCTTTTCTCGGGCTCGATCGCCTATCGGGTGTAAGGCTCCCACTTGCGTGACTGGTGCTCGCCCTCGACGGTCCGGATCGTCCCGGATTTCGAACGCATGACGATCGAGTGCGTGAAGATCTTGTCGTTCTTGTAGCGCACTCCGGTCAGTAGATCGCCGTCGGTGATGGCGGTCATCGCGAAATAGCAGTTGTCACTGGTCACCAGATCGTTGGTGGACAGCACGCGATCCAGATCGTGCCCGGCATCGATGGCCTTTTGCTTCTCCTCGTCATCGGTGGGCCAGAGACGGCCCTGGATGACGCCGCCCAGCGAGCGGATGGCACAGGCAGTCACGATGCCCTCGGGGGTTCCCCCGATGCCCATCAACGCGTCGACACCCGATCCCTCACGGGTGGCCGAGATGGCGCCGGCGACATCGCCGTCCATGATGAACTTCGTGCGGGCCCCGGCATCGCGGATCTCCCGCACGAGCTTGGTATGACGTTCACGGTCCAGCACACAGACGGTGATCTGGTTGATCGGCTTGTTCTTGGCCTTGGCGATCAGGTAAAGGTTCTGCTTCACCGGCAGGCGCAGGTCCACCAATTCGGCGGCCTCCGGGCCGGTGACCAACTTCTCCATGTAGAACACGGCCGACGGGTCAAACATGGAACCGCGTTCGGCCATGGCCAGGACAGCTACCGAGTTGTTGATGCCCAGTGCCGTCAGGCGGGTCCCATCGATGGGATCAACGGCGACATCGACCTCGGGCCCGGTACCGTCCCCGACGACTTCGCCGTTGAAGAGCATCGGGGCTTCATCCTTTTCGCCTTCTCCGATCACGACGGTCCCGGTGACAGACACGGTGGAGAGCAGCGAACGCATGGCGTCGACGGCCGCACCGTCTGCCGAGTTCTTGTCCCCGAAGCCGACCCAGGGGCTGGCGGCTATCGCGGCAGCCTCCGTGACACGTACCAGCTCCAAGGCCAGGTTGCGGTCCGGTTCGGCATCGCCGACGGACAGTCGGGGGGACAGGTGGGCAAAATTTGTGGCTTCTGTCACGGTGTTCCTCGTCGTCGAGTGGGTGTGGGTGCCATGGGCAACGCCTTCGAGCATATCCGCTGAAACGACGGATGGGGTGGTGATGACCGACACCGCGTCATCCACGGTCCCGAAAATCGGGGACAATGGAGGCGTGAGTGATGCACCCCAGACGCCCCCAGATGCCGAAGAACCGCAGGTAACACCTGTCTTGACGCCCTCCCAGTCCAAACGGGCCAACCAATCGCTGAAGGGCATGATCATCTCCGTGCTGCTGACGGTTGCCGTTGCGGTACCGGTCATCGCCCTGAATCCGCCGAGCAACGACGATAAGTTCACACCTGACGTGAACGTCTCCGCGGTGGCTTCCCAGGCCGGCCAGGCAGCCGATTTCACACCGGTAGCCCCCGCAGTGCCCGCGGACTGGTACCCGAACTTCGCGCGCTGGAATTCCGGAAGCGCCGACAAGATCGACTACTGGGAAGTCGGTTATGTGACGGGCGACGAGGGCTTTGTCTGGATTCGTCAGACCGCCGATGCCACACCGGGCTGGATCGCCAAGATGAGCGAGGACGCTACCGAGTCCGGCACCGTAAAGGTCGACGGGACCACGTGGGAGTCCTACACCCGAGAGGCAAACGTCAGTTGGGTTCGCAAGACCAAGGAATCGACGCTCATGCTCAGCTCCGATTCCGGCGATGAAGTGCTCCAAAAGGCCGCCCGGTCCGTCATGAAGGACCAATCCAACTCAACGCAGTAGCGGATCTGCGCCGTGCCGGATGTACTCTTTTTTCATGTCTGCTGAATCTCTTGAGTCCGAATCCGCACCTCTCACCCCGGCCCAGGCCTGGACCAAACTGCGTGAGGGCAACGCCCGCTTCGTTGCCGGATCCACCAACCACCCGAACCAGGATTCTGCCCGTCGTTCGGCCCTGGTGAATACCCAGCATCCCTTCGCCGTCATCTTCGGTTGCTCGGATTCACGACTGGCCGCCGAGATCATCTTCGATGTCGGCCTCGGTGATGTGTTCGTTGTCCGGACCGCCGGGCACGTTCCCGACGATGCCGTGCTCGGTTCGCTCGAATACAGTGTTGCTCTGTTGGATGTCCCCCTCATCGTGGTCCTGGGCCACGACAGCTGCGGCGCCGTGACAGCGACGATGGACGCCTTCGAGACCGGGCAGATGCCCCCCGGGTTCATCCGGGATCTCGTCGAGCGCATCACCCCCTCGGTCATCACCGCCCAACGGGCAGGGGTCACCGATGTGAATACGACGGTCGAGGAGCACGTCAGGCAGTCCACTCACCGGTTGGTTGAATCCTCCAAGCTCATCTCGGACGCTGTCGACGCCGGTGAGACGGCCGTCATTGGCGTGACCTACCGCCTCGAAGAAGGCAAGGCAGAAATAGTGACGGGATTCGGCGCACTCTAGGTCATGGTGTGTCCCAGATGACGCCGCCCGGGATCGGGTTCGGGCCCCCGGGCGGCGTATGGTGATGTCATGGCTAGCAAGGATGAATTCCGTATTGAACATGACACCATGGGCGAAGTCCGCGTACCGGTCGACGCCCTTTATAGCGCACAAACGCAGCGCGCCGTAGAGAATTTCCCCATCTCCGGCAAGCGGCTCGAACGTCGCCATATCCAGGCGTTGGCCCGGGTGAAGCGTGCGGCAGCCCTGGCGAACGCGGAGCTAGGCGTCCTCGACGAGGAGATCGCCCGCGCCATCGTTGCTGCGGCCGAGCACGTGGCTTCCGGCGACTATGATGCGCACTTTCCCATCGACGTCTTCCAGACCGGTTCAGGGACGTCGTCGAATATGAATACCAATGAGGTTCTGGCAGCTCTGGCCAACCAGGGATTGGAAGCCGCCGGCAGTCAGGCCCGCGTTCACCCGAATGACCACGTCAACGCCTCGCAGTCCTCCAACGATGTCTTCCCGACGTCGGTCCACGTCGCCGTCACGGATGCGCTGCTCAACGATTTGGTTCCGGCGCTGAACCATCTCGCCGAAAGCCTGGGACGCAAGTCCGACGAGTTTGCCGACGTCGTGAAATCCGGTCGGACCCACCTCATGGATGCCACACCAGTGACCTTGGGGCAAGAATTCGGCGGCTACGCCGCCCAGATGCGCTACGGCGTCGAGCGGATCGAGGCCAGCCTCCCCCGAGTGGCAGAGGTCCCCTTGGGCGGAACGGCAGTCGGCACAGGCATCAACACGCCGGCAGGCTTCCCCCAGCGGGTCATTGCCCTGCTGGCCGAGGACACCGGTCTGCCCCTGACAGAGGCACGTAACCATTTCGAAGCCCAGGCAAACCGCGATGGGCTTGTCGAAGCCTCGGGTCAGCTGCGCAACATTGCCTATTCGATCATGAAGATCAACAACGATCTCCGGTGGATGGGGTCGGGCCCCAATACCGGTTTAGGTGAGATCGCCATCCCCGATCTGCAGCCGGGTTCCTCGATCATGCCCGGCAAGGTCAATCCGGTCATCAGTGAAGCCGCGATTCAGGTCGCCGCCCAGGTGATCGGCAACGACACCACGGTCTCCTTGTCCTCCACCAACGGTGCTTTCGAGCTCAACGTCGGGATTCCGGTGATGGCGGCGAACCTGCTCGAATCGATTCGCCTGTTGACCAATACCTCCCAGGTCATGGCGGACAAAATGGTCGATGGCATCACGGCCAACGTGGACCGGGCCCGTTTCCTGGCCGAAGCCTCCCCGTCGATCGTCACCCCGTTGAATAAGTTCATCGGCTACGAGAACGGCTCGAAGATCGCCAAGAAGGCCATCGCCGAAGGACTCACCGTGCGTGAGGCCACGATCGCGTTGGGCTTCCTTGAGAGCGGCGAACTCACCGAAGAGCAGCTCGATACAGCTCTGGATGTCGCCACGATGACCTCGCCTTCGGGCAAATAGGGCACAGCCCCCTCCTTCGGCGGCCCATTCCGGCAACGGGGTGGGCCGCCGTCATGCCCGGGGCCCTTCCGTCCGGCCAGACAGGTTCACGCTTCCGCGGCAGTGTGCGCAATTACACCACCTCCCGATTTGCACCCATGACCCAATAGTGCAAGACTGCACTATGTGAAGAAAAGTGCAACGGAGGCTCCGGGGGCCAGGGAACGTCGACGCATGGAAACCTATGCCGCGCTGACCAACCACGCCCGCACGCTGACCGCCGAACGTGAATTGAACGGATTCACGATCGAGGAACTCTGCGAGGCTGCCGGAGTCTCCCGCCGCACCTTCTTCAACTACTTCGCCACCAAGGAGGACGCCGTCCTGGGGGTGAAGTCCGCCGACCCGTTCAAGCCGTTCGCCCAGGATTTCCTGGACTCCGCTCGAACGTCCATGGCGAGCTCCTCCGGATCCACCACCGCACTTCCGTTGGATCAGGCCCTTCTGGAGTTGTTCATCCAGGCATATGCCACCATGGACGTCCCACCGACGGATATGGGTTCCTTCATGCAGATCATGCATTCGGAACCGGCGCTGATGAAACGGATGATTCATTCGGCAATGCAGCGTCAGCGAGCGCTGGCGGAACTGATCGCGCAACGTCAGGCTCTGGAACCGGAGGACCCGTTTGCGAATCTGGCTTCAACATTGTTTTCGCAGTTGGCCATGACGAGCTTCCAGGAATTCATCGGACACTCCAGCTCCTGCTCGACAGAGGGCATTACCTGCAATTCCACTGCTTCAGGAGCCCCTGCTGCTGCGGAAGAGACAGCCCCGGACGCGCTGGACAGATTCACCCGGATCCTGACCGAGAACTTCTCCCACGCCCGGCGTCTGTTCGGCACCTAGTACGCTGCCGGCCCCGGATCATTCCGGCTCCTGTCCGCGCACTTCGCATCACCCCTTTTCCTCATTTTCGGCTCCGCGGACACTCCCTCGAGCCCTGACCTTCTAGGAACCACCATGAGCACTACCGCGCCGCCGCAGTCCCCCGGCCTGATCGCGCTGACCCAACGCCGCATCTGGATCATCTTCTCGGCGCTCATCGCCGGCATGCTGCTCTCCAGCCTCGACCAGACGATCGTCTCCACCGCGATGCCCACGATCGTCGGCGAGCTCGGAGGAGTCGAGCATCAGGCCTGGATCACCACCGCCTATCTGCTGGCCACCACGATCGTCATGCCCATCTACGGCAAGTTCGGCGACGTGCTCGGCCGCCGCAATCTCTTTTTGATCGCGATTGCGCTGTTCACGCTGGCCTCAGTGGGTGCCGCCTTTGCGGGAACCTTCTGGATCTTCGTCTTCTTCCGCGCCCTCCAAGGGCTCGGCGGCGGTGGCCTGATGATCCTTTCGCAGGCCATCATCGCCGACATCATCCCGGCCTCGGAGCGCGGGAAGTACATGGGCCCTTTGGGCGGGATCTTCGGCCTCTCGGCAGTCGCGGGGCCTTTGCTGGGCGGCTTCTTCGTCGACCACCTGACCTGGCAGTGGGCCTTCTACATCAACATCCCGATCGGCATCGCCGCCTTCGCAGTCGCCTGGTTCGCGCTGACCCTGCCCAATAAGAAGGCAACAAAAGCCATCGACATCGCCGGCGTCGTCTTCCTGTCCATCGCCACGACCTGCCTGATCTTCTTCACCGACTTCGGCGGCAGTGCCGACCACGGCTGGTCCGCAGTGTCCACGTGGATGTGGGGAACTGGGTTGCTGGTGGCAGCGGCGGCCTTCGTCTTCGCCGAGCTGCGGGCCACTGATCCGATCATCCCCCTCGCACTGTTCCGCAACCGGGTGTTCGTCACGGCGACGGCCATCGGCTTCACTTTGGGCCTGGGCATGTTCGCTGCCATCGCTTTCGTCCCCACGTTCTTGCAGATGTCCTCCGGAACCTCTGCGGCAGTATCCGGCCTGCTGATGCTTCCGATGATGGTCGGCCTGATGGGCACCTCCATCTGGTCCGGCATCGCAATTTCCAGGTCCGGCAAATACAGGGCCTACCCCATCGCAGGTACGCTCACCACAGCTGCCGCCATGCTCGCCATGACGACGCTCTCCGCCGATACCCCGCTGTGGTTGATCTGCGTATTCCTGCTGGTTTTCGGGGCCGGCCTGGGCCTGATCATGCAGGTGGTCGTCCTCGTGGTGCAGAACGCCGTTCCCGCGGAGATGGTCGGCACCGCCACCAGTACCAACAACTATTTCCGTGAGGTCGGCGCCGCCTTGGGTGTGGCGATCTTCGGAGCGATCTTCACCAACAACCTCACGGAGAAGCTCACCGCGGTCTTCACCGGGGCGGGAGCTTCGGCCTCCGACGCCGGGCAGGCCACTGCCACGCTGGACCCCTCGGTCTTGGACAAGCTCCCGCAGGCATTGCAGGACGGCATCGTGACGGCCTATGCCGATTCGCTGGCACCGGTCTTCTGGTACCTGATCCCCTTCATCCTCATTGCCTTTGTCCTGGCACTCCTCCTGAAGCAGGTCCCGCTGTCCCACACGTCGGGAATGGTGGCCCGGGGCGAAGCGGTCTCAGGTGAGGAGGCGCTGGAGTTGGAAGCCCAGTTGCGCGCGGCGAAGAAGCCAGCCGGCACCTCAGCCCCTGCAGTTCCCGACGCCGGGTCGGAGAACTCGAACTAGCTGGTTGGGTCCCCGTTAGCAGTCCAGCGGCTATGCGATAGCTAATTGGTTCTCTGCAATCCAGCGATCCCAGTGTCTGAACGGCGTCATTCCGCCGAGGGACCCATGGGGACGTTCATGATTGTAGATGTCTTTCCATTCCTCGGCCAAGTACTTTGCCTCGGCCATCGTGTCCATGATTTCTCCGGTCAGTTGTTCCCTTCTGAATTGTGCATTGAAAGATTCAGCGAAGCCGTTCTGCCACGGCGAGCCTGGATCGATAAGCCGTATTGACTCCGGCCGTGGCGCACCAGTTGATCAGAGCAGCAGCTGTGAACTCCGGCCCGTTATCGGACCGGACGTAAGCCGGAGTGATGCCGGTTTCAGCGATGATGTCCTCCAGAGCGGCGACCACATCCGTGGCGGTAAACGACCGACGCGGAATGATCGCCAGGGCCGTGCGGCTGTACTCATCGATAACGTTGAAGAACCTAATATGCCGCCCGCAGGAGGTCGTATCGGATTGGAAGTCGAAGCTGACCACATGCATCGGATACTCGGCCCTGAGCCTCTTCTGCTCCCCGGCACCGGGCACGCTACGACGTTTCTTGCGTACCTTGGGCTTGCAGATGAGTTCCTCCAGGCGCCAGAGCCGGCGTATACGCTTCTCATTCAGCGCTATCCCGTCCCACTGCGGTTGCTCGAGTAGATGCCAGCGTGCTTTACGCCAGCCCCACGCCGGATACTTCACCGCGACCGCTCGTAGATCAGCGCGCAGCTGGGCCTCTTCGAAGCCGACCGCTGGGCGGCCTTTGCGCAGCGCTGAGCGATTCTGGCTGAGCACCTTGCAGGCAAATCTTTCAGTGCCCCGAACTTCTCCTGCGCCATGCGCACGGCACGGCGACGTGGTTCGGGGCTTAGAATTTTCCCCGCGCCACCTCGCTCAGAATGTCATTGGCCAGGACCTGATCGGCTAGGAGTTTCTTGAGCCTGGCGTTCTCCTTT
The DNA here is from genome assembly GCF_052377615.1 of Arthrobacter sp. AOP36-A1-22. Lineage (NCBI taxonomy): Bacteria > Bacillati > Actinomycetota > Actinomycetes > Micrococcales > Micrococcaceae > Arthrobacter > Arthrobacter sp. AOP36-A1-22. Next base: position 22,559 of record NZ_JBQSWX010000013.1, on the reverse strand, counting down.
TCGAGGTTTTTCACAGCCTTGGTCTGGCCGGCGTTCTTCTCGGATCCGTACTGCTGAAGCCACCGGTACCACGTCGCTTCAGTGATCTGTAGTTCCTTGATGACCTCGATCATCGGCCGTCCGTCGTTGAGTAGCTTCTGGCCCTGCCGTACTTTCGCGATGACCTGATCAGGGGTATGTCTACGTGCCATATCTATGAATTTCCTCCTGCATCCATTATCGGATGCGAAACTCACATAGTCACCGGGCTTCTACCAAGGGACCCAACCATAGCGACTGCGCTGGGAGGGCTCGCTACTGGACGTCAGGTGCACTGCCGCTTCCGGGGTCGCCACCCGGAAACTAAAGCTCTGCTCGAGATAGAGATGGACGTCATGGGCATCGTGGTGGCTGTAGCCGATGGATAGATCCTGCCCGGATTCGAAGAGGAAATCTCCACCGCGCAGGCTCATGACCACGGCGCCCTTGACGCCCGGGGCCCAGACGATCGGTCCATCGAGGATCTTTCGCAGATGTTCGGAGAGCAGGTAACCACCCCGTTCGGTGGACTGCACGACCGCCGTATAGTGCCCGGGGCCCAAGGCGAGCCCGAAGGGTCCCGAGATGCCCTCTTCCAATAATTGGTCAACCGCCTGAGCCACCCGCTTGGGGTAGTCAGAGAAGTGCTCCACCCGCGGGACGGTCGGCAGCGATGTGGCCTGGGTGATCCCGGTGATCTGTGCCTGCCGCCACCCATGGAATACCGCCTGGTTTTCGGCACTGGCCATCTGCAGCGCAGCCATGTCGAGGTTGGACAGGTCCACGTCGGCTGCCCCGCGCTCTCCATCCAATAGTTCGTCGCGGGAAACCGAAAAGGGTACTTGCATCTCGGCCAACGGCAAGACCCGGCGGCGCCTCGAAATAATCGGATCGTCATCGGAACCGGCCAGGCGTTCGGTGCGCCCCAAGTTCGTTGCAGAATAATCCCAACCGAAGGGGCCCGAGAAGTCGATGAGTTTGCGGGCGCCCAGTGTCGTGGTCAGACGATCCCGTGCTTCCTCGTCGAGGAGTTTCCAGCCGGTGGCGGTGATGGGTGCCAGCTCGCGGAGCAAGTGATTGGTGGTCATGATGCGGTTCCTTTCAACGAGCCGATCCCCAGGGAACCATCGGATGACCCCAGAGGTGTTGTCTGCCCAGATTCGGCGGTTCCAGTGGGATCTGAGTCGGCGGCTTCCTCGGCCGCTTCCCCGTTGTCGACGATGTCCCCGTCCTGGAAGAGGATTCCCCGGGCGATCTGCCCCCATTTCGGAGTTGCCCTGAAGAGGTATTCCAGCTCCATGCAGAAGTGCTTGAACTCCTCGCCTAGGGAGTTCTCCATGATGGCCCTGGCTGCCGGATCAGGTTCGAGGGATATCCGCTGCTCGTACCACCCGATGGCTTCGGCTTCCTCGGTGAGGTTCGTGCACATTCGGGCAAAGGTCCGCGTTTCGGCCGATAACTCGGCTGGCGGTTCGTGGTATTGCTCGGTTCCCATGCGTATCCCCTTCGCTCCGGGCCACCGACCTCGATGGCGGCTTCCCTAACGTCAGCCTAGTGGCGGAGCAGAGGCAACACCATGGGCGGGCCATCCACCGGCCATCCGGGTGATCACGCGCGCCAGCTCGTCCACGAACGCAGACGTCGACAGGCGCTGGGCGGCCGGGGTGTTCAAATGAGCCACGAGAGCCTCGGTCATGCCGCCGACAGCCATCAATCCAATCAGCCCCGTCGGGGACTCGGGGATCAGCCCGCGGCGAATCAATTCAAGCATCATGGCATCCATGGCCCGGGCAATCCCGGCAATCATCTGCCGCCGCCAAGACTCCAATTCCGGCGAAACACCCACGGCTTCGATCTCGAGCACCAGACCAAGGCGTTCGTCATCGAGCATGGGACCAACCCCAGCTTGGACTCCGCGGCGGATCATTCCATACGCCGTGTCATTTGCTTCGATCTGCAGGGTCATCACTCGTTGTTCGATCGCCTGGGTCGCTTCACGATAAATAGTTTCGAGGACTTCCTCGCGCCCTGAAAAGTATTCATAGAACGAACGGGACGAGACCCCCGCTTCGCGACATAAGCCCTGGACCGTGGTCGCGGCGTACCCCTGGGTTCCGAAGAGCTGCACGCCGGCTTCCAGAAGCTTCTGTCGGCGTACGGCGTCCCGCTGTGGGCGGGATACCCCTCGCCACCTCCGCTCGCTCACGGGCACAGCGTTTTGCTCCACCGCAGATTCTCCAGTCTTCACGGAATCCACTCTGCCACAGGCATTGAGCTTCACTTCGGTTCCAATTTATTGAAAATCTTTCTTTCCAATGTAAGGATCGTCACATGTCTTATTTCGTCAAGGAACGCGATCGAGCCCCCGCCGTCACCACGCCGATTCCCACGGACGTCTCCCTGCCGCGCACCTGCGTTATTGGGGCCGGGGCTTCGGGCTTGGCTGCCGTGAAGGCGCTGCACCAGGCCGCTGTGCCCGTCGATTGCTTCGAACAGGGCAGTATCGTCGGCGGAAATTGGGTCTTCGCGAACCCCAACGGCCAGTCCGCCTGCTACGAAACACTGGAAATCAACACATCGTGCCCGCGCATGGCCTTTTCTGATTTCCCGATGCCATCCGACTACCCCGCTTATGCCCGGCACGACCAGGTGGCCGACTATTTCGAGGCCTACGTGGACCACTTCGGTTTTCGTGAAAGGATCCGCTTCAACACCCGCGTGGACGAGGTCATCCCTGAAAATGGCGGCTGGAAGGTCGCCATCACCGGCCCCGACGGGACGGAGGAACACCACTATGATGCTGTCCTCGTCGCCAACGGGCACCACTGGGACGCCCGCTGGCCCGAGCCCGCCTATCCCGGGAATTTTGCCGGCGAACAATTACACGCCCACGACTACCGCTCGGCAGAACAGCTCAAGGAGAGGAATGTCGTGGTCGTTGGCGCTGGGAACTCGGCCTTGGATATCGCTTCCGAGGCCGGCAGGGTCGCCCACAGCGCCGTCCTGTCCCAACGCCGCGGCCAGTGGGTGCTGCGCAAGTACTTCCTCGGCCGGGCTTCGGACCAATTGGTTTTGCCTAAATGGCTGCCCTGGTGGGCCACCCGGGCCAGGCTGCGACTGGCATCGATTCTCTCCGGCAGCACCACGCGACTCGGATTGCCCCACCCCACACATGCTCCGGGCCAATCACATCCCGTCCAATCGGAACAAATTCGTCGGATGCTGAAGGTGGGGGCCGTGACACCGAAGCCAGGCATTGAACGACTCCACGGCGACCAGGTGGTGTTCACCGACGGGTCCGCGACAGCTGCGGATCTGATCATCTGGGCGACCGGCTACCGGGTCCGGTTCCCCTTCTTATCGGAGGACCTGGTCAACCCGGCGGGCAACGAGTTGCCGTTGTGGAAGCGCACCGTGCACCCTGATCATCCAGGGCTGTTCTTCATCGGCCTACTCCAGCCCATCGGCGCAGTGATGCCCTTGGCCGAGGCGCAGTCGCTCTGGGTGACGGAAATGCTGACCGGAAGCTACCTGGCACCGCCCGAGGCCACTATCCGTACACAGATGGAACGCGATCAGCAGCGCAATGCCCGTCGTTTCTACGCCTCGGCCCGGCACACGATGGAAGTCGATTTCGACAGCTACCTCTGGGACCTCGAACGAGAACGACGTCGTGGCTCGGCCCGTGCCAGTCAATCCGCAGCACGATCGCGCATTCATCAGGCGGTGACCGCATGACACCTCAGAAAGCACACCGGCGGCCTTCAGGCAACAGTCCAACCGACCGCGGTGGAGCGGTCATTACCGGTGCCGGTGGGGGCCTGGGACGGCAGCTCGCGTTGCGGTTGGCCCGGGCAGGATTCACCCTCCAGGTCACCGACGTCGATCTCCAGCAGGCCGAAGCCGTGGCGGCGAATATCAATGCGGAATTAGCGTTGCCCGCCGAACGGCAGGCCTTAGCCTCCGCCCTGGATGTCCGTGACGCTGCCGCTTGCTCAGCGGCCGCCGAGGCCGCCCGGTCTCGAGCAGGTTCCTTATCTCTCTGGGTCAATAATGCCGGGGCCCTCTTTACCGGTCCCGTCTGGGACCAGGACGAACGGCAGCGGCGTCTGGTTTTGGAAGTCAACGCCGCCGGGACCATCAACGGCACCCTGGCAGCACTGGAGTTGATGCGTGCGGCCAATGCCGGCCTGATCGTCAACGTCGCATCCTTGGCCGGCCTGGTCGGGGTCCCCGGGGAAGGGATCTACGCGGCTTCGAAGCACGCGGTCCTGGGCTTCAGCGTTTCGGCGCTGGCCGATTTGCGGGCTGCGGGGGTCAAGGGCGTCGATATTAGTTGCGTCTGTCCCGATGGGATGTGGACTCCGATGCTCCATGACAAACTCGATGATCCCGGTGCAGCCCTTTCCTTTACCGGCAAGCTCCTCCAACCGGGCGAGGTCGCGGATGTGGTCCTACGCGTCGTGGATAAACCGCGGCCCGTTACCGCGTGGCCACGCTGGCGCGGAGGCCAGGTGAGGCTCTTTGATACGTTCCCCCGGTTCGCCGTGGGACTGGCACCGCTGATGGTCGCCTACGGCCGCAAGCGGCAGGCGGCGTTCGCCCGGAAGCTGCGGTCCTGAGCGGCCCGGCCCGTTCCGGCCAGGTAACTCCGGGGTTCAGCTGAGGAAGCGTGCGGACGGGTCCGGGTCCCGCGCCCAGTCCACGGCCCGCTGGTGTTTGGGCGGCAAAGGTGGACGCTCTGCGTCGGAAAACCAGGCGACCTCGGTGTTCTCATCGTCGTTTACTCGGGCTTCTCCTGAGAGATAACGACAGGAGAACACGACGTCGAGGTACTGTGCGCGGTCGCCGTTGGGGTAGGTCACCGGGTCGGTGGTCCCGATTCCGGCCAGCCGTTCGACGGCGACCACGACGCCTGTTTCTTCCAGGACCTCCCTGACGGCAGTGGCCGCTGGTTCCTCACCGGGCTCCATGATTCCTGCGGGAAGGGTCCACCTGCCGTTATCGGCACGCTTGACCAACAGGAGGGCACCATCTTGGCGATGCACCACGGCTTTGACCCCCGATAGCCAGAGGGCATCATGACCAATTTTCTCGCGCAGGGACAGAATGAATTCCGGGGTTGGCATGTCCCTAGCCTGCCACGAAGAGGGCCGCCAACGTACCGATGACCAGGTAGGGGCCGAAAGCCAGCGATGTTTTCAGACCCGCACGGCGCAAAATAATGAACACCAAGGAGGCCAATCCGCCGAGCAGGAAAGTCGCCACGGTGCCCCACAGCAAATGGGACCAGCTCAAATACCCCAAATACAGTCCCATGATGCCGGCAAGTTTCACGTCTCCTAGTCCCATGCCTCGCGGCTGGACCATGTGCAGGAGGAGATAGAAGCTGAAGAGGATGGCGCCGCCCAGAAGGGTCCGCAACAGCCCCGCCCCATCCCCGGCCAGCAGCAGCGCCGCCCCGAGCAGGACGAGAGCGAACACGTACCACGGCAGAATGATCCGGTTGGGCAACAGATGCGTTCGGGCGTCGATCCACGTCAACCGTGCCCCGTTGATCACGAACAGCAGCAACGCCAGGACCAGCGGGACGAAGGCCACCGGCGCGTTCTCACGCAGTTCCTGAATCGCAGCGATCATGGCTCAACGCTAGCGCAGCCCACGACGGGGTGAGGCCACGGCTGTTTAGACTGTGGAGTATGACTATTCCTCCGACCACCCCGCCGCCATCTGGCCCCTCGGCGGTCTCCCGAGAGGATGCCGCAGCTTTCCGCCGACTCTGTAGGTCTTCGCCCTGGCGGTGGAGGACCCTGCGATTCGACGTGGAATGGTTCACCGCCAGCCCCACGGCGGGCCCGACCGCACCGGTGAAATTGCAGGAGGACCACACTCCCCTGGACGCCCTTTCCGCGCCGGCCGATATTGAGCGTGAAGAGGAGGTCATCCCCGAAGCCATCCCGCGAATCCGCGCCTGGTTGCGCCGTCCGGACGCCCTACGGGTCGAAGATGAGTCCTCCGAACTGCTGTTCAGCACCACATCGATCCACGCGTCCCGCGATGCCTTCTACATCACGGGCAACCGCAGCTCCTGGCTGCTGCCACCACGACTGGTGACACCTGTCTACGACGACGACGGGCTGATTGCCCGCCGCCCGGAAGCAGATTATGGTGACCCGGTCTTCGGGGATGCCCGCTGGTCCGCCATGCTCGATCCCGTGGAATTGGCCGGCAGTGCCCCGGTTCCACTGGAGTTCCCGTTGTCCAACGTCGTGGAAATCCATGAATTGAACGAAACCCGCCATGCGGGGCGAGCAGCGCTGGAAGCCGTGGTCTCACCCAATGTCACCTACACCCCGGAAACGGACGGGTTCCCGCTGTTGGAGGCCGGAAGGACCCGGCTGCGTATCGACCTCCAAACGGCGGTTTGTGTGTATACGGAGGCCTTGGACGGACCGGTTCAGGGCAACGGACACGACATCCACATCCACGCCGTCAACGAGTACATGCTCGATGACCTGTTCGTGGAGCATTCAATGAACCTGACCGATGTCCGGGACCATATCCCCTGGATCATCCGTGGACCGCAGGCCAGCCGAGGCGGCGAGTAGCTCACCGGCCACGCCTCCAGCCCGGGGGGCCGCCACTCCCCCGCGGCGTCGGAGCATGAGGGCGAGGACGACGGTCGCTGCCAGCAGCAGGATAACCGTCACGACACTGGCCTCGAGCCCGAAGGAACCTCCGGTCAACCACTCGGGGCCCGTGAGGCCCGTATGCCATTTCGAGGACGCCTTTCCGGTGCCCGAGATCGGAACACCCAATACGGGGCCCTGCACGATGTTCCACAGCATGTGGTAGCCGATCACCACCCACAGGGAACGCGTCAAGGCGTATGACACCCCCTCAAGCAGGCCCGCCTCGATGGCTGTAGCGATTCCCGCCCAGAGCGTCGCATCGGGGTTCGTTAGGTGGAACATTCCGAACACCCGCCCGGACACCACGACCGCCGTCCACGTGCCGGCGAATTCTTCCAGCAGGCGAAGGCCCATCTCCCGGAACGCCAGCTCCTCGGTCACCGCAGCTCCCAGCCCGGCGACCAGCATGAGTTCCAAGATCCCCGGGACATCCACCCCGGCAGGGGTCAGGAGCCGATAACTGCCCAGGACCATGATGAGACCGTAGGCGGCCAGCAGCCCGGCAGCCCCCCAGAGGGCCCCCACAGCCAGTCCGGGCCAACGCCGGGGGCGATTTCATCAGGCACGAAGCGCCGTTCCACCCGAGAACGACCACCCCATGGGCGCAGGTCACCGCCATCATCATGACGATGGAAGGGCCCACGCCGTCGGGTCTGCTGAATGAGTCGACGCCGCCAAGGAGGACCGCCAACAGGGTGAACAGGACCAGGAAGATGAGTGCTGCCCCCAAAAAGGCAACGAACCGCACGGCGGCATTCAGACGGATCCGGGAACCGGGGCCGACCGGCACGACATCCTTTCGCGGTGCGTCGGGACCCGGCCCATCGGGGCCCAGGATCGTGGGTGGTGTCATCCTTGATCTCTATCAGAGGCGAAGAGCTATGCCCCCGATTCCTCGAGCATGTCGGTGACCAGCGCCGCGATGGCTGAACGTTCGGACCGGGTCAGGGTGATATGCCCGAATAAGGGATGCCCCTTGAGCGTTTCGACCACGGCAGCAACGCCGTCGTGCCGGCCCACCCTCAGGTTGTCGCGTTGAGCCACATCGTGGGTCAGTACGATCTTGGAGTTTTGTCCGATCCGACTCATCACGGTCAGCAGCACGTTCTTCTCCAAGGACTGCGCCTCATCGACGATGACGAACGAATCGTGCAGGGACCTGCCGCGGATATGGGTCAGCGGCAGGACCTCGAGTAGTCCGCGGTCGACGATCTCGTCCATGACATTCTTGGAGACGAGCGCGCCCAGGGTGTCGAAGACCGCCTGTCCCCACGGGTTCATCTTGTCGTCTTCGGAGCCGGGCAGGTAGCCGAGCTCCTGGCCGCCGACGGCATACAGGGGCCGGAAGACCACCACTTTCTTATGCTCGCCTCGTTCCATCACGGCTTCGAGTCCCGCGCAGAGGGCGAGGGCTGATTTCCCGGTTCCGGCCCGGCCGCCCAGGGAGACGATCCCGACCTCCCGATCCATCAGCAGGTCGATCGCCAGCCGTTGCTCAGCTGACCGGCCATGCAGGCCAAAGACGTCGCGATCGCCCTTCACCAGGCGGACCAGCCCGTCCTCTCCGACCCGGCCAAGGGCCGAGCCGCGGTTGGAGAGCAGGATCAAGCCGGTGTTGACCGGCATCTCGGCCGCTTCGGCGACCAAGACCGGCTCGTGGTTATACAACTCCTCCACATCGGTATCGGCCACATCTAGTTCGGCGGTTCCGGTCCACCCCGAATCAAGCACCAACCCGTTCCGGTACTCATCGGCCTGCAGGCCCATTGCCGAGGCTTTCACCCGCATGGGAAGGTCCTTCGACACCACCGTGACATCGCGGCCCTCATCGAAGAAGTTCTTGGCCACCGCCAGAATGCGTGAGTCGTTGTCACCGGCCCGGAACCCCACCGGAAGCACCTCGGTGGACACGTGGTTCAGCTCAATCCGCAAGGAGCCCCCGTCATTCCCGATCGGCAGCGGGCGGTTCAGGCCTCCACGTTCGACGCGGAGCTCATCGAGGAGACGCAAGGCTTTGCGGGCGAAGAAGCCGACGTCGGGATCATGGCGTTTCTTTTCCAATTCGCTGATCACCACGATGGGAACGATGACCTCATGTTCGGCGAATCGCAGGACGGCCCGTGGGTCGGCGATCAGGACCGAGGTGTCCAGAACGTAGGATTTCTCTCCGACACTTTGCCGGGCACTCGTCACCGGGGTCGCTGCGGGGGTGGCGTGGGCCAAGCCGGCGGCGGGAGTCGGGCCCGTCCTGCCGATCTCGTCCGCCACGACGTTGCTGGACTGGATTTCGACTGCCACGATGACTCCCAACAGGGGCGTTGCGCCCCTAGGTAACCGTTCTGCGGGTGGTCCGGTCCAGCCTTGAGGCCGAATCCGGCCTCCCGTCGTTGACCGTGTGTCTCAACGCTCGGTGGCCTTTCCGTCTCGGCCGGCGGTAGTGCCTGCCGATGTCTTCAAGCTAGCCCGCAGACATGTCTTGTGGCCCAAGACACGCCGCCCGGTGAGCGAATACCCGATGGCCCGGAGGTGAACGCCTCAGCTCCCGAAGCGGCGTTGGCGGTCCGTGAAATCACGGAGGGCGCGCAGGAAGTCGACTTTCCGGAAATCGGGCCACAGGGCTTCGCAGAAATAGAACTCGCTATAGGCGCTCTGCCACGTCAGGAAACCCGAGAGTCGTTGTTCTCCCGAGGTGCGGATCACCAGATCGGGGTCGGGCTGGCCACGGGTGTAGAGGTAGCGGGAGATGTCTTCGACTTCCAGCCCGCGGGCCACCTCGGCCAGGGAGGTTCCTGCAGCATCGGCATCGGATAACAGCTCCTTGACGGCGTCCACGATTTCGGCACGACCTCCGTAGCCGATGGCGATGTTCACATGCAGTCCCGAAGCGTTTTGCGAGGATTCGGCGAGGGCGTGGAGTTTATTCGAGAGATAGTCGGGTAGTTCGTCATAGGCACCCATGGGCTGAACACACAGGTCGTGTTGCTCGGCGAGCCGGTCCAGCATATTGGCGATGATGCCCATCAGGTCGTCCAGCTCATCGTTTGACCGGCTCATGTTGTCGGTGGAGAGCATGTAGAGAGTGACGGTGGGGATCTTCAGTTCACGGCACCACCCCAGGAACTCAACGATGTTATCGGCACCTGCCTGGTGACCGTGCACTGTCGGTGCTCCGGCGAGCTTGGCCCACCGCCGGTTCCCATCCACGACCATCCCGATATGCCCGGGTAGCTTCTCTGTAGGGATATCCTTCTTGAGCACTTTGCCGTAAAGACGGTAAAGGACTTCGGGCAACCGCACGTCGTCCCCTTCCAGTCGCTGGGCCAGCACGGATCAACGCTGCTTGGTTGCCGCGACTCTAGGCTACCGGTTGGGCCGCCACGGTGTTGAGCGGCACGCCTGAAGAAGCCGGCTTCCCCGCCACGCACTTTATTACTCTCCGGTAGTATCGGACCATGTCGCAGTCATCCCCCAGCATGGCCCCGTTGGATGAGATCAAACCGCATTTACGCGGCTGGATCCACGCGGGCACCGCTCCCTTGGCACTGGCAGCAGGCATCGTCCTCGTGGTATTGGCCCCCGGGACCGGGGGTAAAGTTTCTGCGGCGGTATATGCCGCAACGGGACTGCTTCTGTTCACCATTTCTGCCGTGTACCATCGCGGAAATTGGTCCCCGAAGGTCAAACGGGTTCTCAAGCGGCTGGACCACACCAACATCATGCTGGTCATTGCCGGCTCTTATACGCCCCTGGCCTGGGCGCTGCTTCCGGAGGCGAAAGCCACCTTCTTGCTGTGGCTGGTCTGGATCGGAGCGATCCTCGGTGTCGCCTTCCGCTTATTCTGGACCGACGCACCCCGCTGGTTATACACCCCGGTCTACATCGCCTTGGGACTGGCCTGCCTGATCTACATCGGCGACTTCTTTGCCGCCAGCATCCCGGCAGCAGTCCTGCTCTGCGCCGGTGGCGCACTCTATATCGCAGGCGCCGTGTTCTACGCCCTCAAGCGTCCGAACATCCACCTCGAATGGTTCGGCTTCCACGAGCTCTTCCACGCCTTCACGGTCGGCGGATTCGCTTGTCACTACATCGCCATCATGATGGCCATGTTGGCGGTCCGCTAGCCGAGGCGGCCGGCGCCCCGGCCCCTCATCGCCCCCGCGGCCAAGGGGCCTCTTCGATGCGCTCGACGTTTTCGTTGAAGTCGCGCAGCAAACCCGAAAAAGCGCGCTGCTTCTCCTGCGGCCAGTCGGCCACGACATCACGCAATCCCTGCTCGTACGACCGGCGCGTTTCCAGTAGCGCCTCGATCCCCGCCTCGGTCGGGGCGATACGGCGGGCCACCTCACCCGCGACACCGGGCACGTAGGCCACATGCTCGTGACGTATCAGTGCACCGACCTGGCGGTGGATCGTCGAGGCATCAAGCCGCAGGGCCTGGGAGAGCTCCTTAAGCGTCATCGGCTCGGAGCGCTCAAGCCGGTTGAGCAACACATAAGCGGAACGCTCAAGGGTCGGACTGCTCTTATGGTGCGGACGCAACTGATACCGGAAAAACAGCATGAGTTCGTACTGCATCTCCTGCAGAGCATCAGTGTCTTCCGTCATTCTTCTCCCTCTGATTGTCTTTCCGCAGGAATCCACTATACAACGATATGCATTATGCAAAAGATGTGTGCTCTACACTTCTCATGTATGGTGCACAAGCATAGTTCGGCGTATCACCCCATCCAGTTAGCGAGCCCCATGACTTCCACTCCCGCTCTATCCACGCACCGGCCACCCTCCCCGCGGGTCGCGGTCACCATCCTGGCCTTCGTGGGCATCGTGGTCTCCTTAATGCAGACCCTCGTGGTCCCGCTGATTCCACAATTGCCCACAATGTTGGACACCTCGGCCTCCGACGCGGCCTGGATCATCACCGCCACCCTGCTCGCCGGCGCCGTAGTCACTCCCATCGCCGGACGGTTGGGCGATATGTTCGGCAAACGCCGCATGCTCATCATTTCGCTGGCCCTCATGGTTGCCGGCTCGGTGCTCTGCGCCTTGACCAGCACGCTGGAAGTGATGCTCGCGGGTCGGGTTCTGCAGGGGCTGGCCATGGGGGCCATCCCCTTGGGTATCAGCATCCTGCGCGATGAATTGCCTCCGGCGAGGATCGGGGCAGCCATTGCTACGATGAGCGCCACGATGGGCGTCGGCGGCGCCATCGGCCTGCCCTTCTCGGCCTTCATTGCCCAGGTCGCCGATTGGCACGTCTTATTCTGGACCGCTGCCGGCCTCGGTGCCCTGTGCTTGACCCTGGTAGCCACGCTCCTGCCCGAATCCGCGGTACGGACCCCCGCCCGCTTTGATGCCGTAGGAGCCGCTGGATTGGCCGCCGGCCTGGTCGCGCTGCTGTTGCCCATCACCAAGGGCAGCGACTGGGGCTGGACCAGCCCACTGACGCTGGGGTTCTTTGCTGCTGCGGCGATCATCCTGGTCCTCTGGGGCGTCTACCAGCTTCGGGTCAAGGCACCGTTGGTCGATCTTCGCGTCTCGGCCCGTCCACAGGTCCTGTTCACGAACCTCGCCTCGATGACCGTCGGGTTTGCCATGTACGCCATGAGCCTGACCTTCACGCAGTTGCTGATGGCTCCGGCAGGGACCGGTTATGGTTTGGGTCACTCCATGGTCATGGCGGGGCTGGTGCTAACGCCCGGTGGGTTCGTCATGATGCTCCTCTCCCCGGTCTCGGCCCGCCTTTCGGCACGCTACGGGCCCAAGGCCACGCTGATCCTCGGGTCGTTGGTCATCGCTTTGGGGTATGTGATGGCGTTCTTCCTGATCTCCGAAACCTGGCAGATCCTCGTGGCCTCCATCATCGTCGGCGGCGGCATCGGACTGGCCTACGCTGCCATGCCTGCCCTGATCATGGGCGCCGTCCCGCTGACCGATACCGGGGCAGCCAATGGCTTGAACGCCCTGATGCGTTCTGTGGGTTCCTCGGCAGCGGCAGCGGTCATGGGCGTGGTTCTGGCCAGTATGACCATGTCACTGGGTGCGGCACAGGTCCCCACGCTGGAAGGCTTCCGCGTCACCTTCGCCTTCTCAATCGGTGCTGCCTTATTGGCTGCACTCTTTGCCGCACTCATCCCGCGAAAGACGCGCGAGACCCCTGCAGCTGTGGGCGCGGAACGCGAAAGCATCAAGGCCTAACCGCGGATCTGCGAGTTCTACCAGCAGAGCACCGGCTAGCGGGTCACCTTGATGATGCCCCGGGCGCCGCGTTCGGCGTCGACCATGGAGTGGGAAACAAACGGATAGTTCCCCGCCTCGGTGAATTCGAGTTCCGCGAAGCCGCCCTGCGCCACCCCGATGTCCAGGGTCTGGGATCCGGCATGGGGGTCCGAACCATCCAGGAGGTAACGCCCCTCCCGATAGGTGGTGTCGAATTGGCCGCCGATCACATGGAATGCCGAGCCCCGGTTCGGTCCGGCCGCCACAACCCAGAATCGCGCCCGCTCGCCCACTTTCACGTGGAGGGGATCAAAGGCGTACTGGGACGCGTACCCGTTGAAGACCACCGCGTCGGGGGTTTCGGCATCGATTTTTGTCTGGTCAGCCGTCCCGCCCGGTTTCCCGAGGTACAACTCGTTCTGGACCATGATGAATTCATGGTCCACGGGGGCCAGATCGCGCGGGTCGATGATCACCGCACCGAACATGCCGTTGGCGATGTGCACGGACATGGGCATCGTGGAGCAGTGGTAGAGCCAGGCGCCAGCACGGGTGGCGGTGAACGTGTAGGTCAGCTCCTCTCCCGGCTCGATGGTCCGCATGGGCCGGTCCGGTGCCAGTGCTCCGGCGTGAAAGTCGATGGAGTGCCCGGTGGTCCCCTCGTTGCGCAACGTGATGCGGAATTTGTCCCCCACTGTGCCCCGGAGCGTCGGCCCCGGGGCCGTGCCGTTATAGGTCCAGAGCGTTTGCGCATAGTCGGCGCCGACATCACGTTCGGTGTCCTGGGCGGTCAGGGTGTAGTGATGCGTGGGGGCCTGCGAGGCTGCCGGCAACCGGGCATCGCGGGCGACGAACACCTGGCCGGGGGCGCGCATCGGGTCGAACCCTGCTGCCGGGTTCCCGGCGGTGCCCGATGCGTCCTCAGCTGAGCCTCCGTGGCCGCCATGGTCCTTCGAGTCCATCCCCTTCAGGGGCTCCGAGTCCGCCGCGGCAGAGTCCTGCGCACCATCGGCAATGATGGTGAACACCATGCCCATCTGCCGATGTCCGGCCAGCGAACACCAGCCTTCGGTATCGGCGGTGATCACCCCGGCGTCGACCTTTCGATGGGCTCCGGGAGCCACCCTGCCCGAGGCGGCACCGTTGGCCGTCAGCAGGTCGTGGACCCTATCGTCCTGATTCACCACGTCAATGACCAGCCGGTCCCCTACGGGAACATGAACAGTGTCGGGGGTGAAGCGCATATCCTTCATCGACATCTGCACGTGGGTGGTGTCCCCCGTGGCCGCAGGCCCCTGCTGGGCCGACCCGGCACCTGACTCCCCCTCGGTGGTGGCACTGGCCCCTACTCCTGCAGCTGCCGGGTCGGCGACGATCCCGAGGGCAACAGCCAGGACGACGCCGGTCAGCCCGGCCACCGCGCTCATCATCAACCGTTTCCCGGGCTGCTCACTGCCAGCTACTTCTTGCGGGGCGACCGTGGAGGCCTTTCCTGCGCGGAGGCCCTTGAGCACCAGGATCAAGAACCACACCAGGGCCACGAGCACCAGGGTGGCTGTGGTGACCTTGACCCAGCTCGGCACGGGCAGCAGCGCCACTCCCAGACCGAGATTCAACAAGACCAGTCGGGCCCCGGCTGCTGAGTTGAACACAGCTGCGCGGACCTTGAACACCGCGGGTCCCCCACCGAGGACCACCGGCAGCAAATAGCTCAGCGCCCCGAGGAGTACCTGAGACGCAAAACCTGCAGCGAGCGCCGGGACCACCGACTGGACCTGCTCGTACAGCGTCTCCCACGAGGGCCCCCTCCCGGCCATCACGGCCAGGACCGCCACCGAACCGGTCAGCCACAGCAGGGAGGCGCCCGCGGAGAGTGGAGCAAAGTCCGTCGGTGGTTTGCCCAGGATCGCCCGGATCACCGGAAGCGCCGAATGGATGATCCCCCCGATGTAGATCACCAAGCCGGCGGCAACCAACCACATCCACCCCAGGCCCGACCCTGCCCCTGCCACGGCGACGCCGCCCAGCAGCGGGAGCCAACCGTGGCGCACCGCCGATTCCGCCCCCTCGGCCACCCGGGTCCGCAGCATGGTCGGTAACAGGGTCGCCAAGGTGCCCAAAACGGTTAGCCCCACGAACCCCAGGACGTTGATCACCGCATGGGCGACCAGGAGCCGCTGACGGATCTCGCCGCCGTACCCGGCGGCCAGCAGGGCACCGAGCGCCGCACCAACGGGCAATAACCAGCTGGCGGCGATGTAGTAATTCACCGTGGCGCCGAAACGCGAGGGCAAGGCCTTGCTGGCCCGCACGGCGAAGGAGATCCCGTGCAGGGCGAAGGCGGCGCCGACCAGGATGCTCCCGCTCAGTACCAGCACCCAGAGGTTGGCGACCATGCCGACGACGGTGGCGATCACCCCAGCATTCAGCCCGACCAGCCTCCAGGCCAGATGGACGCGACCATGATCCGGGCCCCGGAGCAGTGCCTGGGCAAAATGCGAACTCCAGACCATGATGGCGTTGCCGATCGCGCCCAGCAGGAGCAGGTGCACCATCAACCAGGTCGCCACCGGAAGGAACCGGTGGGCCGCGACGACGACCGCTAGGGCGATCAGCCAGAACAGCATCGGGGCATTGGCCCGCAGATGCCACTGCGCACGGGAGAACCGCGCCGGATCCGGCCCGGGGGTCGGCCGGGATCCAGGGGAGGATGCCCCGGGGACTGTGGGGATCTTCATGCGGTGCCGGAACCCTTTCGTCGAGCTGGTGTCCGTGATGCGCTCCGGCTGCCGGAGATCACCAGGCCCGCCGCCAGGCCGGCGAAGAGCATGACGGCGATGATGTTCAGCACGCCGGCGAATTGTCGCGTCGCCCCGTCATCCAGGACGTCGGCGACGAAGACCCGCAGCGCGAGAGAGACATGCAGCAGGACCGCCGGCAGGATCAGGACCGGGCGGTAGGGCAGGGGCCGGCGCAGCACGGCGGGCAAGATCACGGGGGCGTGGGCCATGATCATGGACAAGGTGAAGCCCAGGAACACCGCATGGGTCGCCGCGTCATAGCCGGCCCCGCCCGGGGGTCCCCCGCGAAGTCCGGCCACCAAGAAGATGGCGGCGGCCACCGCCAACCAGCCATAGCCAACCAGCAGGCACCAGGCGATGTAGCGTGGCAGGCCGATGGCGCGGATCGTCTGTCGGGCGACGTCATAAACCGTCAGCCACACCACCAGAGCCCCCAAGGCGAGACCGAACAGCACCGTTCCGGCTCGGGGCCACAGGACGGCGCCCATACCGGCTGCCAACAGCAGGGTCGACAGCCCGACCAGAAGGGGTTCCGCTGCAGAGGATCCAATGTGGATGCGTGCTAGTTCAAGCCGTTCCCCACCAATGGTCAGGACCACAAAGACGACGAGCAGTGGGAGTAGCGGTGCCGTATCGGCAATACGCAGCCACAGGGCCGTGGCCGCGATGGCGGAAGCCGCCCCGAGAATCTGGATGAGCACCGCTGCTTCACGTTGTCGCCGCCAGAGCGGGATGTAGACCCACAAGAGTCCAAGGCTTCCCAACAACAGCAGCGTCTTGCCGACCTCCAGTGGCAGGGGCGACACCAGGGCCAGGCCTCCGAGCCCTAGCAGCGTCGGTGCCAGGTATCCCGGGGCCCTTCCCCACGCGACGGCTCGTTCCAGGGCGATGACGGTACCGATGAATCCGAAGACCAGGAGCATGCCGTGGCTGGCAGCCAGGTGCTGGCCGAACGGCAGATGTGGCAGTCCCAGCAGGAACAGCGCGGCGTTCAGCCCCAGCAGCATTGCCGCCCCGCCGGGTGCGAGGAACAGCAGCCGGACGCCTGGACTGCGGAACAGTCGGCCCCGCACCGGGACGGCGGTGGTACGGCTCATGAGGCACTCGGGGGGTCCAGCCGCAGCAGGCACGCGTCGCTGGCGGCGAAAGGTAGCAGTTGTGCCCGTATTCCGGAGGCACCTGCGTCATCCAGGAGCCCCTGCACCAATCCGAGGTGGACGGAGCAGACGACGTCGGGGTGTTCCCGCGCCGCATCCAGCAACGGGCAGCGGGTCAAGCGCAGCACCGTGGCGTCCTCGGCGGACTGTTCGGCGGCGAACCCGGTTTCGGTCAGTGCGCCGGCGATGTTTTCGCTGACCTCCTGGACGCTCGGGCGGTGATTCGGGATCGCTTCCGGTGGCCCGGTGCGCAGTGTTGCGGCCCAGGCACGGCCTGCCGCGATGCCTTCCGCTGGGGCATCGGGGCGTGCCGCCAGTTGTGCGGCGAGCACCGAGGCCAGGGTGGCGGCGGCCGCCGGTGCCGTGGCCTGCTCAGCGACCTGGTAGAGCCGAGCCGGGCGACCTCGACCAGCCGGTTGCGGCGCCGGGGCGCGCTGTACGTGACCGGATTCGACGAGTGCTTCCAGATGCTCGCGAACGGTGTTGGGATGTTGTCCGCAGGAACGTGCGAGCTGATCAACGGGGCACGCCCCGCCGTATTCACCCAACCGGGTGAGCAGGTCTCGCCGGGCCCGAGACATGGCTTGTGGTTCCTCCACGGCAGCCGGGCGGGGGCCCATCCCTGACCGGGCGACGAGGTTATTCGGATTATTATTTACCACGGAATATATTGTAGTAAAGTTCGTCTCAGGGCACCATTCGCCTCCCGTCAACCCAGGAGAACACCGTGGAGAACCTCACTTTGGCCTCATCGCAGACCTCGGCCACGCGCTCGAATCGATCCGTCAACTACTGGCCGAGTGGTCTTCAAAGGTGGCCTCCCAGTCAGGGGATCCCGCCGCTTTGCAGCGGACACTCACCTCCGATATTGATCCCGGACTGGGCGCCCTGACCCGCAGCTTGGCCGCCGCAGGCAACAAAACCGATACCGCCTTGGTCGCCCGGTTGCTGGACCACGCCACCACGGCGGCCGCAACGGCTTCCACCCGGCTCACCGAACAGCCCTCCGAAGGCCGGGCAGGTGCTGCGGCGCAGGCTGCGGTCACGGCATTGGAGATGGCTTCCACGGAGGATCTTCCGGTCTTGGCCGCCTCCCCGGAGGTAGACCTCAACCGCGTACTGGCCGATCTTTCCGCCCCCTCAAAGGACTCCGCAACCCAGGAGGAGTCCGACGGCGGTGTCGCAGCTGTTTCGGCGCCCGCCGGCGGGGGTTGTGCCTGCGGTGGACACGACGAGGAAGGTCTGGCGGAGCTGGACACCCGGGTCATCCCGCATGCCATCCGCCATGCGACGATCTTTGGTGCGTTGGAGGGCTTGGCCCCGGGCCGGGGCATCTTGCTGATCGCCAACCACAACCCGTTGCCGCTCTTGGCCCAACTGGAGCAGCGTGCCGCCGGTCAGTTTGCCGTGGAGTATGTCGAGGAGGGGCCGGAGACCTACCGGTTGTCGATGATCCGCCGCTAGCCCCCCACCGTCGCTCCCGCGGGAACGCCAGCAACCAAAGAATTCCGGGCACTACTGATCTTGATCAGTAGTGCCCGGAATGGTTTTAGCAGCCTTCCGGATGCCGCTTCCCGACCGCAGGAAGGGGTTGCTACCCCAGGGTGTGGGCCGTCGCCCCCGGGGCTTCTCCCGCTGCGACGTCCTCGTCGGCCGGATCTTGTGCCTGCGCGCCAAGGTTGCCGCTGGTGAGCTTATTCATGATCATCGCGATGGCGCCATCGCCGGTCACATTCGTGGCCGTGCCGAAGCTGTCCAGAGCAATATAGGCGGCGAACATGAGCCCCACCTCTGCCTCGCCGAACCCGAGCATCTGCGTGAGCAGCCCGGCAGCCGCGGCGATCGCCCCGCCGGGCACGCCCGGAGCGGCAATCATCATGACACCCAGCATCAGGATGAACGGCAGGTAGGAGCCGAAGCTGGTTTCCCCGCCCGTGAGTAGCAGGACGGCGAACGAGAAGCAGGTGATCTTCACCATCGACCCGGAGAGGTGGATGGTGGCACACAGCGGAACCACGAAGCCCGCAATGGAGTCGGAGACGTTATTCTTTTTCGTCGAGGCCAGGGTCACCGGAATCGTCGCCGCCGACGAGGAGGTACCCAGCGCGGTGAAGTACGCGTCACGCATATTCCATAGGGCCTTCAACGGGTTCACCCCGGCCATTCCGCCGGCCACCGAGTACTGCGCCAGCAGCACGACGAAGGTCAAGGCAAAGGAGACCACTGCCACGAGCAGGAACTTCGTGAGGACCGTGACCGCGGAGCCGCTGGCGGAAAGATCCATGAAGATCCCGAAGATGAACAGGGGCAGGGCCGGCACAATGATGCGCCGAATCACGATCTCGATGATGGTGCGGAACTCGACGGCTCCCCGGAACAGCACCTTGCTGCGGAATGCCGTCAGGCCGATGCCGATGATAAAAGCCAGGACCAGCGCGCTCATGACACCGATGACCGGTTCTAGAACGATTTCCGTGGCAGAATCTCCTGCGCTGGCCACCACCGTGAGGTAGGGGCTGAAACCGGATCCGGAATCTTCGCCGATGGTATCCAGGCCCCCGCCCGCCAGCGACGAGGTGAACAGCCAACGACTCACGAAGTAGGCCAGCAGTCCAGCCAACACCGTGGAGCCATACGCGATCAACGCCGTCACCCCCAGCCATTTGCCGGCGCCCTTACCGAGTTCGGCGATCGCGGGCATGACGAGCCCGAGGATAATCAGCGGCACGATGAAGCCCAGGAAGCCAGAGAAGATCGAGTTGTAGGTCATGAAAACCCCGCCGAGCCAGGCAGGCATCACGGGGCCGGTCAGGACTCCCAAGACGATGGCGATGATGACCCAACCGAGCAGCGGGAATGATTTGAGCAACTTGATGACGGTCCTCCGGTCAACTGAATTACAGCGCGCCGGAATGCACGACGCGATTGTGGCGCAGACCACGCCTCGGCAATATTAGACGGAGCGTGGCAAAACACACAATCCAGCACAGGGCCCTGCTGGCGGCGGCTGGTTCCCCCCGGGCCGGAACTGCGAGGGAACGCCAGATCCCACGGATCAGCGGGCCGGGCCCTGGCCGTCGTCGTCGTTCTCGGTCCCGTCGCCGAAATGAATACTGCCATCGGGGCCCGGGTTGCTGCGTGGCGGGAACTCGTCGCTGGCCGCCTGGCGTTCGCGCCCGCGTTCCACCAATTCGTTTTGGCGTTCCTCAGCGGTTCCGGCATAACGGACCCGCCGGATGCGCCGTGTCATGTCCCTGATCAGGAAGATCACCACGATCACCATCGCCGCGGTGGCAACGAAACCCGCGAAGCCCGGGCCGATCTCACGGGCGGCATCTCCGGTGGGGACAGCCGGAGCGGAGCTGGCGGCGACCAGCACTGAAGACAACAGGTTCACTTTTGCTCTTTCTTGGTGGGTACCGGCCCTGGCCGGCCCGCCTAGTCTACCCGTGAGGCGGACAACGGCAGACTTAGCGTAGACCCGCGAAAAGATCTGTTTCGGGTGTCGGGGCTTCGACACGGGAGGTGACCAACGTGTAGTCCTCCCAGGGCCAATACTTTTCGTAGACCCACGTGGGAACGGCAAAGAAGAAGCCCGCCGGGTCGATCTGCGTCCGGTGTGCCACCAAGGCGCGGTCACGGGCTTCAAAGAAGTCGGAGCAGGCGATCTGCGTCGTGGTCTCGTGCGGGCTGACCCAGCGGAACATCTCTTCGTCGGGGTGCGCTTCAAAGGCCTTGACCCGCTCTTCGTAGGGGGAATCAATGCCGTTCTCCACCATGGCGTAGTGCAAGGTGCGAATACGGTCCGGGCTGAAGGCGCGGTCGTAGTAGAGCTTGGAGACCTCCCACGGCTCACCCAGTTCGGGGTAGCGGGCGGGATCGGCAGCTGCTTCGAAAGCCTCGACGGATACCCGGTGGGTCATGATGTGGTCCGGATGCGGGTATCCCCCATTTTCGTCGTAGGTGGTCATCACCTGGGGACGGAACTCACGAATCAATTTCACCAACGGGGCGGCAGCCCGCTCGAGGCTCTGGGTGGCGAAGGACCCGAAAGGCAGCGGTGGCAGCGGGTCCCCCTGCGGAAGGCCCGAGTCCACGAAACCGATCCACCGGTGCTCGATGCCCAACGCGGCGGCGGCTTCGGCCATTTCCTTGCGACGCAGGCCCGCCAGATCCCGGTGGGCGTGGGCCAGTTCGCCTGCGGACGCGTTGAGAATGTCTCCGCGTTCCCCACCGGTGCAGGAGGCCACCATGACACGCGCCCCGGCCTGGGCGTAGGCGGCCATCATGGCCGCACCCTTACTGGACTCGTCATCCGGGTGGGCATGGACAGCCAGAAGTCGGAAACCCTCTGACGGCGGGACGGGAACGACCCGGGATTCTTCCACGATGAGCTGCTCCTCAATGCCATCAGGACGGCCGGTTTGCCGTCCTGCGAAAAGACCTAGACTGGTGGGGATGAACACCCAGCAGCCGGCGCCCCCTCCTTCAACGGACGACGCGCCACCGTCCAGCGTAGCCAATCGTTATGGCGCACCCAAGCGCGGCCTGACCCGGCGGCGCAAAATCGTCATGATCTCCGTGGCCCTCGTCCTGGCGATCATCGCCGCAGGCGTGGTCGCCTGGTGGAACGTCAAGCCCTATTCGAGCAAAGATGTTGCGTTCGACATCACCTCAAACACGAGCGCCAACGTCACCATCCAGCTGGAAAAGAAGCCCCGGGACACCGTTTCATGCAATGTGCGGGTGATGAATGAGTCCTACGCCGTCGTCGGTTGGAAGACCGTCACGTTCGGGGCCACCGAAGGCACCGGACGCGAAACGATCATCAAGGACTTTGACCTGCGCACCGAATCGCTCGGAGTCACCGGTGGAGTGACCACCTGTTGGGTCGCCGGCTAGGCCAAGTATGACCACCGTGGGGTAGGCCACTTGGGGTTTCGCCGGATAATGGCTAAAATCGTTCACATACGATCCACCCCGCCTTGAACTGGTGACGGACCGCGGTTCTTCACCACGTATGGCGGGGTCTTTGCTTGCATCGCCTCGGGCGGGGCAAACACTGCAGTTCAGTGGCCGGTCATCCGACCGGCCCATTTACTACAAGGAGAAGTACGTTGACCACCAACCATGAACCGGCTCTCTGGCTCACCCAGGAGGCATACGACCGCTTGTCCGCTGAACTTGAGCACCTGCAGGGTCCCGGCCGCGCTGAGATCGTCGACAAGATCGAGCAGGCCCGTTCCGAGGGCGACCTGAAAGAAAATGGTGGCTACCATGCCGCCAAGGAGGAACAGGGCAAAGCCGAAGCCCGGATCCAGTACCTCTCGGACTTCCTGCAGAAAGCCGAAGTCGGCGACGCCCCGGCCGATGATGGCGTGGTGGAGCCCGGCATGCTCGTCGAGGCGAATATCGCCGGCGACAAAACCACCTTCCTCTTCGGCAGCCGCGAAGTCGCCGGCGACTCGGGTCTCGAGGTCTACAGCGAAAAGTCACCCATCGGCGCTGCCGTCCATGGCAAGAAGGTCGGCGATAAGCTCAGCTACACCGCGCCGAACGGTAAGTCGATCGACGTGGAGATCATTTCCGCGACGCCTTACGTCGGCTAAGTACCTGCCGCTGCGGCCTGCATCTCCCCCCGGGGAGATGCAGGCCGCAGGTTTTTAACCAGAAAA
>NZ_JBQSWX010000012.1:0-93897 GCF_052377615.1 Arthrobacter sp. AOP36-A1-22 | reverse complement strand
GCAGGGCCCCATCGACGGGTGCTGGGAGAACGCGGTGACCGAGGGATGTGCAAGGCTGGGCAGATGCCCACCCTGAGGATCGGACCGGCGGTCTCGGCCGGTGACGTCCAGCAGTTGGCCACGGTGCATGTCAGGGCCTGGCGGTGGGCCTACCGGGGTCTGCTGCCGGATGGATATCTGGATTCGCTGAGCGTTCACCGGCGCGCGCTGGCCTGGCAGAGGCTGCTCGACGATGAAGCCATCCCCGCACCGTATCTGGCCTTTTGGGGAAGCGAGGCCGTGGGCCTGGTCCATGCCGGGACGAGCCGTGACGTGGACGCCTCGGCAACCACGGGGGAGGTCACCTCGATCTATCTGCTGCCCGAATATGTAGGACAGGGGATCGGCTGGCGGCTGTGGTCAACCGCTCTCGATCAACTGGGGGCCTCCGGGCACGACAGCGTGACCCTGTGGGTTCTCGAGGCCAATGACCGGGGGCGCAGGTTCTACGAACGGGCCGGGTTGGTGGCCGATGGTGCGTCGAAAACACCGTCCCTGGGAGACTCCGGGATCACCGAGGTGAGATACCGCGGCGTGTTCCAGCACCCCCACGTCCACGCCCGATGATGCCAGCCGGTCATGTTCGCGGCCCGCGCTGTCGACGCCGACGCGTGTCACCACCTCGGCCCCGGAGCGCGTGGTGGTTTCCTCACCAAGCTGTAGCCGGACAGGTCCGACCCTGAACTCCACGACACCATCCGCGGGTTCAAGATCCGGCTCCTGGAGCTCGAAAACCCGCTGATACCACTGCACGGCGCCCGACAGGTCGCTGACTGGTAGTCAGACGGTTGCACTGAATATCTCCACGCCCGCGACTCTTCCAGCAGCTCGCGGGCCTGTCGAGCCCCGGGAACCCGACCTTTTCGAACGTAAGCCGGGATGGGTATCCGTGCGCCGGGGCAGTCAGGTTCGCGGCCCCTGCCCCTCGAGTTCCCCGCATGTTCGAGGGGACTCCTCGCCGCGGGCACGAGAAATCATTACCGCTTGGCGCATAACGACGTCACTTGGTCGAGTCCCTCCACGATCTTCTCGTGTTGCAGCGTGGAAATACCCCTGACGAGGTTGGCACCCACGGGCTTCAGGTCCTCGTTCCCGGTGGAGGCTCCTCCGGTCATTCCGCCGACGGCAGCCCCGACGACGGCGACGCGATCAAGGTCCGGATCCACAAGACCCGGCCCCTCCCAATCCTCAACCGAGCCTTTCGTCTTTTCGAGGTGCTCGGCCATCGGGCAGGCATAATCGAGCCGCCAGGATTCGCCAGTGGGGTCTGGCGTTGCACTGTTTCCACGGGCCAGGAATCCTCCGACACCGCCCAATGCCAACAACAGCACAGCAACGACCACCAGTACCCAGACCGGTTTCTTCCTGATCCCCATGATCTTCTCCTTTTCACCTGAGGCCTGCGCATGCGGGGGTCTTGGATGACTGCCCGGCGCCGTCCATTGACCCCTTACCGTAGGGGCCACAGGCAACACCTTCCAATCCGGCGGCCCGTCCCCCTAACCACCGGGAATGTCGGGGGAATGCGTGGGCGGAAGCCCCATGCCTGCGCTGGAATGTGGAATAGTCCGGAGGGCTTATAGCGTGTGGGGTGGGCGAGGTCGGGGGAGCGGCGTCGGATCGAAGACCCCTGGCGTTCCCGGGGCTGTCTTGACCGATGACGAGTCCGGAAAGTCCGAGGGGGACGAGAGGGATGGTTGGGATGGCACGAGGCACGGCGGGCGCTGACCTGCTCATCACGAACGTCACGGTGGGGGCGCATCCCGGGGCGGCTATGATCCAGGGCTGCGACGTCGTGGAGCGTTCCGGGCGGATCCATGCGGTGCGGCCGAGAGCAGAGAATCCCGAGCCGGTCGAGGGGCCGGTTCTTGACGCCGATGGGCGGGTGCTTGCTGCGGGTTTCTGGAACTGCCACGTACATTTCATCGACGGCGTCTGGTCCCGAGCGAGACGGAGTGAGACGGGGGCATTGCAACGGGCACTCGATGACATGCTGGTCAGCCGGGGATTCACCAGCGTGGTCGATCTGGGGTCCAATTCGCGAAACACGCTGCCGCTGATCGCTCGTATCGAGGCAGGGGAACTGACCGGTCCCACCATTCATACCGCGACGGAACCGATCCATCCTGCCCGCGGGGTCCCGTTCTATACCAGGGAATCGGTGTCGTGGTTCTTGCGATGGGCCTTGCCGGCTCCACGGACCCCCGCCGGGGCTCGCCGAGCGGCCCGGCGGGGGCTTCGCCGTGGAGCTCATGTCATCAAGCTGTTCACCGGTTCCTATGTCGAACCCGACCGGATCAAGACCATGACATCCAAGGTGGCGGACGCCGCGGTAGGGGAAGCACATCAGCAAGGGGTTCTGGTGTTTGCCCACCCCTCCAACCGGGAAGGGCTGAAGGTGGCGCTGGACGCCGGGGTGGACGTCATCGCCCACGTCCCCGATGAAACCGAGGGCACCGAATCGTTGTTGCTGGCTTGTGCCGCCCAGGGCAAGCGGCTGGTCCCCACCCTTCACATGTTCGCCCACACCGTCACGAAGTCCCCGACCTACACGGATCCCATTGACCAGGCCTTGAGGACTTTCTGGGAGTCCGGAGGACGAATCCTGTTTGGCACCGATGTCGGCTACATGGACGAGTACGACACTGCCGGAGAGTTCGAGGCTTTGCATCGCTGCGGCTTGGGCGCACCGGAGATCCTTGCCTCCTTGACCACGGAACCAGCCGCAGCATTCGGAGACACGAGTCTGGGGACCGTGGAACCCGGAATGGCTGCAGACCTCACCCTGCTGGAGACGAGGAGTGGTGACATCGAACCGCGGCACCTCCGCGATATTGCCGCAGTCGTCAAGGACGGCCGGGTGCTCCACGGGTCCGGGGAGCTCTCCGTTTCCGGGCCCCCTGGCGCTTCCCGGTGAGGTCGTCGGCTCCGGTTGCTCCGCCTGCGAGCGTCGGAACAGGGGAGGGCCATCCCTTGGCAGGAGGCAACCGCATTGGTAGGTTCTGGCCATGGAGAGCCAAAACGAGATGGACTGGACCCTCGAGGTGGTGGTGCTTCCGGTTTCCGACCTCGACAGGTCCTTGGCATTCTACCGCGACCAATTCGGGTTCCACCTGGACCACGACTACGACCTGGGCGAAGGCCGGCGCGTGATTCAACTGACGCCTCCGGGGTCGGGCTGCTCGATTGTGCTCGGTACCGGTGGAGTGGTCCCCGAGATGCCGCCCGGCTCGGTGAAGGGTCTGCAACTGGTGGTCTCCGATATCGAACGAGCGCACCGGATCCTCACGGAACGCCAGGTCGAAACCAGCGGAGTGCAGGTCCTGGCGGAGAACCCAGAGGAGGCCGCAGATCCCCTCGATAACGTCGCAATGATCTTCCTCTCGGACCCGGACGGGAACGGGTGGGCGATCCAACAGATGTCGAGTCGGGGCCGATGAGCAGGGGACCGGAGTCTGGCCGGTGGGATCAGCCGGCGTCGTGCCCCCGAAGCCGCGCGGCCGCAGCGTCGACCAACGGCCCCCGGATGCGCTGATTGCTTTCCATGATCTGGTCGACGACCGCCGGATCCGTGCCCGGCCGCCCGGGCGCCCCGGCATCGAAGGGTGGATGGGGGTCGTACTCGATCATCAGTTGGGCCCGTCTGGCCGTTGCCTCGTCCCATAGCGTGGCGATGATCTCCAGCCCGAAGTCGATGCCGCTGGTCACCCCTCCTCCGGTGACCAGTGCTCCGTCCCAGACCACCCGTCCCTCCCGGGGGATGGCACCGAAAAGTTCAAGCAACGGCCGGGAGGCCCAATGCGTGGTGGCTCGTTTACCGACCAGGAGACCGGCGGCCCCCAGGACGAAGGCACCCGTGCAGACGCTGCTCACGTAGCGGGCGTACCGTGCCTGGTCGCGGATGAAGGCCAGGGCCGCTTCGTCGTCCATCAGGTCGAAGGCCCCGTTCCCACCCGGGACCATCAACAGATCCGCCGGCGGGGCGTCGGCAAAGGTCCTGGTGGGCAGGATGGAGAACCCCGAATCGGTGGGTACTGGTTCCATGTCGCGCCAGACCAGATCGATGGCGACGTCCGGAGCGAGTGAGAACACCTGGACGGGACCCGTGAGATCAAGTTGGGTGACCCGGGGGAACAGCAGGCAGATGATTCTGAAGGGGCGATCCATGTCCCGATGATGCCATCCGCCGGCCGGTAATTCGAGGGCAGTGGCCCTCCGGCAGCGGAAACTCAGGGCGCAGGAACGAAGTAGAGGTCGGAGTGGAGCTTGCAGCCCGGGTTGAACCGTGCGCCGCAGCAGGGGCAGTCGGCCCGGGCCAGGTACTCGATGATGCCCAGTTGGTGATCACACACCCCACACATCACGGCCCGCGCGTCGTGTTCGGCGACCGGCCAACGCCGTGCCTTGTGTTGGGCGGGGACCTGGTCATGGCAGAGGCGGCACGGGTAGTACTCCCCGCAGCAGTAGAACCGGATGGCGATCACATCCAGGACGGTTGAGTAGTGCGTGCAGCGGGTTTGTGCGTCGATGACGTGGCCGAGAACCCGGGGCCGGGTCATTGCACACCCCGGGCCGAGAGCGCCTCGCCGAGTTCATCGGCATGCTTGAGCGAGACCACCAGGAACGGGACCACGAAGGTGGCCAGGCCGCCGCGGGCGCCACGGGCCCGTTGGGCCTCGCGCACCCCGGCGCCCAGACGGGCCAATACCGGGACCGTCGTGATCGTCACTGCCAGCAGCAGGGCCATCCGTTCGGGGTCGATCCCCAGCCGGGCCAACGGGGCCAGGCCCCGTTCGACGGCGGCCAACAGGTCGGTCAGCCGGGTGGTCAGCACCAGCAACCCCGCCAGGAGGATGGCGGCGACGACGCGAGAGGAATTGGCGGCCGCTGCCTCAAGGGGCATGAAGATCAGCTGGGCGAGCAGCGTGATGCCGATCAGCCAGCGCACGGCGATCAGTTGGCGCCAGAGTTCGGACAGTCCCAGACCTCCGAGGAGGTAGCCGAGTACGGCCACGACCCAGGCCAGCCCGGCGGCCCAGTACGTCGACGGCAGGAAGGACAATCCCAGCACCACCAGCATCAGCAACAGGGCCTTGCGTCCGGTGGGCAGGCGGTGCAGCAGGCCGTGGCCCGGACGGTAGAGGCTCAGCATGCCAGGGACCGTTCATAGGTGGCCAGCACCTCGACGGGATCCCCGACGGCATGGATCCGGCCCGAGCCCACCAGGACGGCCGTATCGCAGCGCAGGGCCAATCGTGGATCATGGGTGACCAGCACCAGTTGGTGGTCACCGCCGAGGAACAAGTGATCCGCCACCGTGCGGGAGTTACGGGTATCCAGCAGTGCCGTGGGCTCATCGGCAATGACCAGATCGGGGCGTCGCACGAAGGCCCCACACAGGGCCAGGAGCTGTTTCTGGCCGCCGGAGAGTTCATGGGCGGAACGTCCAGCCAACTCGGATAGACCAAATGCGGCGAGTGCCCCGCTCACCCGCGCCTCTTCTTCCGGCTGGGAAAGCTTCTCGGAACGCAGCGAAAACGCCACATCCTCACCGACGGTAGGCATGATGATCTGGGCATCGGGGTTGCTGAAGACAAAGGCCACCAGCCGCCGCAACTCACGTTTCTGCCTCACCGGGTCCACACCGTGGACGCGCAGGGACCCCGAGGACGGGGCCACCAGCCCACCGATGACCCGGGCGAGGGTCGATTTACCCGAACCGTTCTCCCCGATGATGGCGATCCTGCGGGCCCCCAAATTCAACGAGATTCCTTCAAGCGCAGTCGTTTCGCCCAGGCGCACGCCCACCTGGTCCAACGAGATGGAATTCATCGCCAGACCTCGAAAAGCACCACCGCTGCAGGGGCGATGGCGGCGATCGGCGGCCGGAACGTCACCGGATGCTCTCGGCGGGGCGCTCGCCGTCCGAAGTAACCTGGGCGGAGGCGGTGACGGGGATCTGGCTACCGGCCTCCTGCCGGCGGAAGGCCCGTGGGTAGGCCCGGGCCAAGGTCATGGTGATGGCTGCGGCGATGGCCGCCTTCAGGAGGTCTCCCGGCAGGAAGACGAGACTTTGCAGCGCCGTCGGGCCCAGGGGCAGACGGGTGACCAGCGACTGGATGGGGATTCCGAAGGCATAGATGACCACGATGCCGCCCACGAGCACCCCGAGGATCGTGCGCCACCGGGTCAGCCGTGGCCCGCCATGGACGATCAGCCCGATCACGAAGGCCCCGACGACCCAACCCAATAGGTACCCGGCGGAGGGTCCCACGAAGACCCCCAGCCCGCCGCGGCCCCCCGAGAGCAATGGCAGCCCGATGGCCACCAGGATGAGCAGGACCACCATTGACAGGGCTCCGCGCCAGGGGCCCAGGACGGCCCCGGCGAGCATCACCCCCAGGGTCTGGGCGGTGATCGGGACGGAGCCGAAGACGGAGAGTCCGCCCGGCAGGCCCAACACGGCGACGATGGCGGTGAAGACGGCGATACGGGCCAGATCGGTGGCCTCGAGACGACGGGGTTTCATGGGCTCCCTCTCGGGCCGGAGACCCGGCCCCACAAACTTGAACGACGTTCATTTGAACGCCGTTCAGCTTAGCGTCGTTGCCGGCCATCAAACAACCCGGGCCAGCCTTTCCCGCGGACACTTCCGTCACTGGTGGTGGCTTGGGGCATGCTTCGTCTTCAGTGGATGACAGAACGCGGGGTGGCGTCCATGAGTGCAGAAGTCACATAGGTGCTGTGAGCTGGTTCACAGGTAGGGTCAGGTGATCTTGAGTCGCCAAAGAGTCAAGAAGATGTCGAATGACCTGCAGCGGATGACTGGCCCTGAGCGGCGTCAGGCCGATGTTGACCAGTCATCGACTCGTGACCCGGGAGAGGAACACAGTATGAGAATCCATCGCGCCGGCAAGCTCGCCGCAGGTCTGATGGCCACCGCCCTGCTCGCTACCGCTTGCGGATCGACAGGTGATGAGGGCGCCGGGGGAGCCGACGGTGAGATTGAGCCCGTGAAGATCGGCATGTCCCAGATCCAATCGCATCCGTCGTTGGATGCCGTCGTCAAGGGCTTCAAGAAGGGCATGGAAGACGCCGGCTATACGGGGGACAAGGTCAGCTACGACTTCCAGAACCCACAAGGGGACCAGTCCACCAATACCGCGATCATGAACCAGTTCGCCGGTGACGATTTGGACCTGGTGCTGGCTGTCGCGACGCCCACGGCGCAGGCTGCTGCCCAGGCCATCAATGATGTTCCGATACTCTTCTCAGCGGTCACCGATGCTGAGGAAGCCAAACTTGTGTCGAGCAACGAAGCCCCGGGCGCCAACGTCACAGGTACCTCGAACAGGGGCCCCATCAAGGAACAACTCGAACTCCTCAAGAAGCTGGACCCGGAAGCCGAAACGGTGGGGATCGTCTATTCCTCCGGTGAGGTCAACTCGACGATCCAGGTGGAATGGGTGAAGGAGGCCGCTGCCGAACTCGACCTCAAGGTGAAGGAATCCTCCATTTCCGCCTCTTCCGAGGTCCAACAGGCCGCCGCTTCGCTCGATGTCGATGCGTTTTATGTGCCCAACGACAATGCCGTGGTTTCGGCGTTGGAGGGCTTGCTGCAAGCAGCCCAGTCCAAGAAGGTCCCCGTGGTCACTGCCGATGGTGCTTCGGTCAAGCGAGGAGCCACCGTCGCCTACGGCATCGACTACGAGAAGCTCGGTGTGCAGACCGCCGAGATGGCCGTGAGGATCCTCCAGGACGGCGATGACCCGGCCGAAATGCCCGTGGAGACCCTCGAGGACGTTGATCTGTACGTGAACACGGCCGCGGCGGAGAAGGCTGGAGTGGAGATTCCACAAGAAATGCTCGATGAGGCCGCGGAGGTCTACGAGAAGTAGACCCTGGCCGAATCACTGATCCCGCGGTGTCCGTTGGTCAGGCCAACGGACACCGCGGGAGGGTTCGGCGGACTCAGCTGCCGAGGTGGACGAGCATGATCCCGCCGAGGGCGATGCAGGAGACCAGGACGGTCGACGCCGCCGCCAGGATGAAGGGGCGGATGCCCACCTGCACCAGGTTGCGGACCTTCACCCCGCAGCCGAGACCGAACATCGCCGCGGACAGCAAAGCGGTCTGGGCGAACTTGCCGGCTTCGAGCACCCCGCCGGGCAGGTCGACGGTGGAGCGCAACGCGATCATGGCCAGGAAGCCGATGATGAACAGCGGGACGATGGGCGGGCGCTTGCCGTCGGCAGCAGCGATATTGCCGTTGCGGCGCTGGCGGATGCTCAACACGGCGACGACGGGGGCCAGCAGCAGGACCCGGGCGAGCTTGACGATGACGGCCACGGCGAGCGCACCACCGCCGATGATGCCGCCGGCGGCGACGACCTGGGCGATCTCGTGGATGGAACCGCCGGCCCAGAGTCCGTTGATTTCCGGGCTGAGCCCGAGGATCTGCCCGAGCAGGGGGACCAGCGGGATCATCAGCGTGCCGAAGATGACCACCAGGGCGACGGCGGTCACGACATCCTCTTCCTCGGAGTCCGCGACCCCTTCGACCCCGGCGACGGCTGCGGCGCCGCAGATGGAGAAGCCGCAGGCGATCAGCAGCACCTGCCCCGGACGCATCTTCATCAGCCGGCCCATCAGCAGGGTGCCGAAGATCCCGCCGGCGACGATGCAGACGATGACCACCAGCATCGGTGCGCCCAAGGAGACGATGTCGCCGATGACCAGCTGCAGGCCCAGGAAGACGATGCCCAACCGCAGGAGCTTCTTCGCGGCGAAGTTGATGCCCGGGGCGGTGCGCTCGGGCAGCCGCAGCAGGTTCGTGGTCGCGATACCCAGCACGATGGCGATGATCAGGGCGCTAACCCCCGGCAACAAGTGGCTCAGCGTCATGGACAGGGCGGTGGCGACCGCGCACACCAGCAGGCCGGGGGCGAAGTGTTGCAGGAGATGGCTGCCGCGGGTCGCGACGCCTGGACGTGTATCGGTATCGGTGCTCATGAACTGAGGTTTTCACGCCGCGCCCACCGGCGGTAGCCATCGGTTCGGCATGGGGTCATATCATGGGCGCATGGGTTTGAACTGGCCGGATCTGCATGCACTCGAACTCCTGGTCGCCGTGGTGGATGAAGGCAGCGTCGGTGCCGGGGCGCGCAGCATGGGCATGGCGCAGTCCAATGCCAGCCGGTTGGTCTCCCGGCTCGAGGCCACGGCCGGGGCCCCGCTGCTGCAGCGCGGTCCCCGGGGCTCGGTTCCCACCGCCCGTGGGGTGGAATTGGCCGAAGCCTCCCGGACGCTGCTGGAGCAGTCCCGGCATTTCATGGGCGTGCTGGGGGCCCGGAAGGCCGCCGGACCGGTCGAATTGCGGGTCGGGGCCAGCCAGACCGTGGCGGAGAACCTGTTGCCGGCCTGGTTGGCCGAATTGCGCCGTCAGCTGCCCGAGGTACGAGTACAGCTCCAGGTCCTGAATTCGGCCCAGGTGATCTCCAAGGTCCAAGGCGGGACGCTGCAACTGGGGTTCGTGGAGACCCCTCATCTGCCGGTGGGGATCAGTGCCGCGGTGGTCCAGGAGGACGAGTTGGCCGTCGTGGTGGGTCCCGAGCATCCGTGGGCGGAGCGGCACGGCGTCCTGGGATTGCAGGAGCTGGCCCGGACGCCGCTGGTGGTGCGTGAGCGCGGTTCGGGGACCAGGGAGGCGCTGGAGCAGCTCCTGGCCGGTCGGGCGGCAGCGGAGCCGGCGCAGGTGCTGCACAGCAATGCCGCCGTGCGCCTGGCCGTGGCCTCCGGTGCGGGGCCGGCGGCACTCAGCGAACTCGCGCTCCGTGAGCAGTTGGCTTCCGGCTCGCTGCTGCGGGTTCCCCTCGAAGGAGAGACGCCCAAGCGCCCCCTGACCGCCGTGTGGATGGGGCCGCAGCGTTTGGCCGGCCCGATCGCGGAACTCGTGGCGATCGCCGCCGCCTAAAGGCCTGCGGGGCTTCCCGGCCCCGGAGTCCGTCCTGCTACGGTGAGCACGGGTGGACGGTGTCGTCCGGCCAGGTTGGCGGGCCCCGGACTCCCTGGCCTGCTCCGCTTTGGGGTCACCGACCCGCTCGCGTGGCGACCTGAATTGGGCGCCGCCGACAAGGCAGTCCGGTGCGGGCTTGTTCGTCAAAGGTGCGCTTCGCGGCGTACCGGAAGAGGTGAGCAACGCATGGCAACGAATCCAGTGGTGGTGGGGGTCGACGGATCCGAGGACTCCAGGATCGCCTTGGAATGGGCGGTCGAATACGGTCGGCGCTACGAAGCCCCCGTCGAGGCGGTCGCGGTCTGGTCCGTCCCCTATTCCTTCGGCTACATGCCCCCGTATGCCGAAAGCCGCGCGGAGGTCAAGGAGAATGCGCGGAAGATGCTGGATGAAACCGTGCAGGAGACCGTCGGCGGTGACGCCGGGGTGATCCAGCGGATCGAACACGGGCCCCCGGCGGAAGTGCTCGTCGCGGCCTCGGGATCGGCGCAGCTGCTGGTCCTGGGCACGCGGGGGCACGGTGCCTTCGCCGGGATGCTGCTGGGGTCCGTGAGCCAGCACTGCGTCGCCCATTCCAAATGCCCCTTCGTCGTCGTCCCGAACCCGGAGGGCAGGAGCAAGGGGAAAGCGAAGAAGAAATAGGCCGCGCGACCCCGGCTGGCGGAGGCCTGGCAGCGGGCCACGGAATCGTTCCGAGGCCCGCAGCATCAGGGGAGCGGACGGCGTCGTCCTGCGGCGTTGATCAGGCCGATTTCAGGGTGTCGAGGACCCGCTGGGCCTCATCGGCGATGTGCTGCAGGGACTCCTGATCGGACTCCTCGCCCTGGATCTGGAGCTGTACCTGGATCCCGTCGTCGAGCAACGAGACATTGGTTCCGGGGATCTTGGTGTCCTGGACGGTGGTGACGGTCTGGAGGGCCAGGGCCGACGGGGCGTCCGTCTTCACCGTGGCCTCCTGCATCTTCATCGTGGTCTTGATGCCCATGACCTCGACGTCCATGTTCTTGCAGTCATCCAGCGCGTCGACCCCCTCGTCGAACTTGGCTTGGGTCTGAGCCGGGTCACCGGCGGACATGACGGTGAGGGTGAAGGTCTGCATCGGGTTGTCGGGATTGGGGTAGGTGCCGACCGCGATGTTGTTCTTCTTCAATTCCTCTTCGATGTCGATTCCCTGGGCGGAGTTGCACTTCTCGGGAGAGATCTTCATCCCCTCAACCATGGCTCCGGCCGCCCCGGCCTGGGCGCGCAGCGTTTCGCCCGACATGATCTGCACGCCGGTCTTCCCGTCGAAGTAGGCGGTCACCGCCTTCTTGAGTTGGGCATCGGAAAGGGCTGCATTGTTCCCGGCCCTGGAGCTGGCCTCCGGCGAGGCCGGTGCCGTGGAGGATCCTGCGTCGACGGTGCGGGCGGACGACGAGGCCTCGGCGGCACTGGACGAGGGCGAGGCGGCCGCGGGGGAGTCCTCCGAGGCGGAGCCCGAAGCGGAGCAGCCGGACAGGGCCAGGGCGGCGGCCAGCGGGAGGGTGAGATAAAGCGGTTTCCTGGACATGTGCTCCTCCGTCGGATGGGTGCAAGTGATGGGAAGAAGCCTTGAAATCGTGATCGGCCCCCAGATCGATGGGCAACGGAATCCGTGCCGCTTGGATTAACCTATCCGATGGATGACAACGGGGCGAAACACGTCCCCGGAGCATGGCGCAAAGTTCCGACACGAAAAAGGTCCCCGGCCGAAGCCGGGGACCTGATCTTGGGTGCCCAGATGAATGTGCCCTCGAAAGGATTCGAACCTTCGACCTTCTGCTCCGGAGGCAGACGCTCTATCCCCTGAGCTACGAGGGCGTGCCGCAGATTGCTGCGCGGCGGGGAACCTCAAAGAGCTTAGCAGGAACCGGAGCCCCCCGTGCAACCCGGAGCGTCCGGAGGGCCTAGTTAGGATTCTCCGGGCGCCGGGCCACCCGCGACGCCGTCCAGGCGCCGGCCATCAGGATCCCGGCCGAGACGATGCCGGCGACGGCTCCCAGGGTTCCGGCGGCCGGGGCGGCCCACCAGGAGAGCAGGAGTACGACGAGGCTGAGTAGTTGGGCGGCCAGCTGCGGCGCCGCCGCGGCCCGAGCTGCTTCGAGGAGCGCCTGCCGGGTGAAGCGGGCCGAGCGGGGAGCCAGTGCGGACAGGGCCAGCAGCACGTAGATGCCATGGGCGGCCAGCACATACAACGGCAACGTCCACCAACCCACCGTGCTGACCTGCAGATAGGCGGCCCCCAACAGCAGCAAGGCGATCAGGGCCGTGACGTGCTGGGGCCAGCGCAGGATCAACGCCGCGACGGCCACCGCGACGGCCACCCCGGAGCCCAGTGACACCGGGTCCCGCCCCTGGGCATTGAGCACCGCGGCGGGCAGGCAGCCGGCCAGGAGCAGTCCGGCCGCAATGAGGGCCAGCAGCGAGGCCGGGTACGTCCCCAGGGCCAACGGTTCCAGTGACGCGGGCCGGCGCTCGGGGCGGGGCCGGCGCAACAACGCGTTCATCGGCCACCGCCGGGCAGGGAGTTGGCGCGTGACCGGGCCAATCCCCAGCGTTCCACGGATTCACGCAGGACCGTCGCCGGGAGCACCTCGATGCCTTCGGCGGCCAGCTCGGCCCGCACCGCGCCACGGGTGGCCATGAGCAGGGTCAGGGCCTGTGCTTCGGAAAACGGGAGATCGGTGGCATCGGGGTCGGGCAGGGTGTCGACCACGGCGACGACGTGTCCGGCCCGGGCCCAGCGTGCCGGGATGGAAGCGACGTCGTGGTCCAGCAGCGGGGAGAAGAAATAGACCAGTGTCCCGGGCGCCGGTGTCGGGAGCCGGCTGGGGAGGATGCTGCTGGAGGAGACCGCCAGCGCCGCGAATCGCCGACGCAGCAGTTCCAGCTGGCGGTGTCCACCGGCGGGACGGACCGGGGAGGAGAATCCGACGGCGTCCAGCATCCCGACCCGATCACCGCGAGCCAGATAGGCCGCAGCCAGGGAACCGGCGGCGCTGCGCGTGAGCTGGAGGCTGGTGACCATGCGCAGGGCATCCAACGAAGGGTCGATCCAGGCGGCGACCCGGGCCGGGAAATCAACGCGGGCATCGATGGCCAGGGTGACCCCGGCATCGGCCGGTGCCAGATAGCGGCGGACCAGCGGCATGCCCGAGGCCTCCGTGTTGCGGGCCGTGGCCCGCCAGTCGATATGCCGGCGGTCATCTCCGGGCCTGAGCGGCCCCACGTCCCGTAATTCGGTTCCCCCACCACGGAGCCTGGCGTGGTGGCTCCCTGCATGGGCCCGCAGCGCCGAGGGGGTGGGCAGGCGCCGCACCGGATCGGGGGAGGGCTGGAGCATGGCGGTGAGTTTGCCGGTCTGCGACTCGTGGCGACAGATGCCCAGATCGGGGCTGAAGGCGGACACCCGGTAGGCCAACAGATCACGTCGTCCGCCCCGGGGGACCCGGATCCCCAAGCCGGGTGTTTCCGCCGTCGTGGCGATCAGCGCCGATTCCCTTCCTCCCGGGGCCACCGCCCGCACCACCATCAGGGCGGGGACGGTCCGGGGGTCGGGGCCCGCGTCGCGGAACAGGATCCGCCGTCGGGTCCCGCCAGTGACCTGGGCGTGGACGGACCGATCGAACTCCAGCGTCGGGACATGCCGGTTGCCGAACCGGCGCGGGGTCGACACGGCGATCAGGGCGAAGAGGGCCCCCAGGACCGCGACATCGGGGCGGCGGGCGATGGCGGCCCCGACGCCGAAGAGCAGGGCCAGTAGTACGGCCACCCCCCATTGCGGGGATCTGGCGGCAGGACCCGCCACCGCAGGTTGCCGGCGGGCGTCCACCAACCGGGATACGGGGGGTTCGGTCGTCGTCGGCTGGGAGCCGGAGCCGGGGCTCACGGTGCGGTGGCCGGGACCTCGACGGACCCGGTGATTTCGTCGATGAGCCCCACGGGATCCGCTCCCCGGGCCCAGGCCGCCGGGGAAAGCACCAGCCGGTGGGCCAGGACCGGGACGGCCACCTCCTTGAGGTCCTCGGGAACCACATAGGCCCGCCCGTCCAGTGCCGCCATGGCCCGAGCCATCAGCACCAGGGCCTGGGAGCCACGCGGCGAGGCACCGACCTGGACCTCGTCCAACCCTCGGCTGGCCGCGGTCAGACGCACCGCGTAGGCCACGATATCCGCCGAGACAGGAACCCGGGCCAGGTCCTCCTGCAGGGTGCGCAGGGCAAGAGGGTCGAGCACCGCCTCCAGGACCGGTTCCACCAGGCCACGTTCCAACCGCTTCGCCACGATGTCGGCTTCGGCTCCCGCCGTGGGATACCCCAGGGCCAACCGGACCAGGAAGCGGTCCAGCTGGGCCTCGGGCAGCGGATAGGTGCCTTCGAATTCCACCGGGTTGGACGTGGCGAAGACATGGAAGGGCACGGGCAGACGGTGGGTGGAGCCTTCGATGGAGACCTGCCCCTCGGCCATGGCCTCCAGCAGGGCGGATTGGGTCTTGGGGGAGGTGCGGTTGATCTCGTCGGCCAGCAGCAGGCCGGTGAAGACGGGACCGGGCTGGAAGTCGAAACTGCGCTCGACGGGATCGAAGATCGAGGAGCCGGTGACGTCCGAGGGCAGCAGGTCGGGAGTGCACTGCAACCTGCGGAAACCCAGCCCGAGTGTCTGGGCCAGGGACCGGGCCACCAGCGTCTTGCCCAGTCCGGGCATGTCCTCGAACAGGACGTGGCCTCCGGCCAGGACGGCGGCCAGGGCCAGTCGCAACGGGGCGCGGGTGCCGATCACCGCTCGCCCGACCCCTTCCAGGACCGCGGTGCCCGCGGCGGCGATGCGCGCGGTGGTTTCTTCGGCGGCGGGGCCATCGAACTGCTGGGGGCCTGATGCGGGATCGCTCATGAGCGGCCTTTCGTCGTGAGGGCGGACAGTGGGGGGGCCTGGGAGAACCAGAGGTCGACTTCGTGGGCGGCGGCGGTGGCCTGCCGGGACGTGAGGTCGCGGCCGGCCTGCAGTTCACGGTGCGCCACGACGGTGGCAGGGCCCACGGCTTCGGGGTCCCCGGCGAACCGGACCGCCGTCCCCACCGCGTGCTCCAGGCCCCGGGCCGCCGGGGAATGCCTGCTGAGGCGTTTGGAAAGCAGGGCGAAGGACAGGGCACGGAAGCCCTGGTTGCCGTTGGCCGGGCGTCCGGGATCCAGCGGGATCCGGGTGGAGAACGTCAGCAGCGGAAGGATGGTGAACAGATAGCCCACACAGACACCCAGCGCGGTGAACACCGCGGTATGGCCGGCATCGATGCGGGTGTAGAGGCAGAAGCCCAGAGCGATGACGCCGAAGGAGAGCGGGCCGATCCACACCGTCCTTCCGCGCTGGCCCGCAGCCGGCCGCTTCATGCGTCCACGCTGGCGGGTCGGGATGGTCGGCGTTTCCCGGCCGCGGCGACTTCCTCGGCCAGCACGGTGAAATCGGCGCCGGCGCGGCGGCCCTGGGCGAGGTCGGGTTCCCAACCAGGGGTACCGGCGTCGTATCTGGCCCGCTCATACAGGGCCAATAGCCGGGCCAAGGGGGCGCGGGAGACCCCGAAAGCCGCCAACATGGCCCCGGCGTGTTCGGTGGGGGTCTGGGATCCCCGGCGTTCCTGCCCGGCCGAAGCAGCCAGCTGTTCGAGCTCGACCCAGGAGGCAATGAGGCGCGAATGGATCTGACCCGCGGTGGCCCCGTCGAGCGAGGCCCCTGCGTGGGTGAGGCTCTGGGCCACTTCGGCCCGCAAGGCGGCCTCGCGGGCGATGAGGTCGGCGGGGGCGGTTTCGGGGTCCACGTCGGCCCGGTCCTTGCGGCGCAGCGAGAGCACCAGGACGACCAGGAGCAGGAGGGTCGCGGCGAACAGGGTGGCGGCGATGGTCTGGCCGATCGTGGAGATGGTCTGCTCGTCCGGGCGGTTCTGCGGGGCGACGGTCCCTTCGATGGGACCCTCGAGTTCCGGTTCCGCGCTCGGGGGTGCGTCCCCCTTCAGCGCCCCGTTCTGCTGGGGGATCCCCGGGGGGCTGTCGTGGCTCAGGGTGGGCAGGGCCGAGGCCCCGAAGACCACCAGCAGGGCCCCGAGGAAGACCACCATGAAGGCCATGGTGGGCCGCGGCATCCGCCTTGTGGTTCGTCCCATTTCGTTCCCCTGGTCGTCGCTGACCTGTTGGTGGGTGAATCTACCAGCAGCAGCGCTCCGGGCGCAGTGGGGTCATCGAGTCGGAAGCGGGCCTGCCGGGCCGTTATCCTTGGGGGGTGACTCCTGAAGAACTCTCCCTCGCCATTTCCGCCTGCCTGCGCGAAGCCGTCGCTGCCGGTGAATTCACCGTCGACGTGCCCGAAGAAGTGCGGGTGGAACGACCCAAGAGCCGTGAGCACGGGGACTGGGCCACCAACATCGCCCTGCAGCTGGGCAAGAAGGCCGGCATGAACCCGCGCGAATTCGCCGCCGCCCTGCGCGAACGCCTGGTCTCGATCCCCGGGGTCGCCTCCGTCGACATCGCCGGACCGGGATTTCTGAACATCACCCTCGACGCGGCCGCCGCCGGTGAGCTGGCCAAATCCATCGTCGAGGCAGGGGCCGCGTACGGGGCCGGGTCGAGCCTGGCGGGCCAACGGATCAACCTTGAATTCGTGTCGGCGAACCCGACGGGACCGATCCACCTCGGGGGGACCCGGTGGGCCGCGGTCGGGGACTCGCTGGCCCGAATCTTCCAGAACCAGGGCGCCGAAGTGACCCGTGAGTACTACTTCAACGACCATGGCGCCCAGATCGACCGCTTTGCCCGGTCCCTGCTGGCCAACGCCCGCGGTGAAGCAACCCCCGAGGACGGCTACGCGGGGCAGTACATCGATGACATCACCGCGCGTGTGCTCGCCATCGAGCCGGAGATCCTGCAGGCTGCCGATCCGCAGGAACGCTTCCGGGCGATCGGCGTGGACATGATGTTCGGGGAGATCAAGTCCTCCCTTCACGACTTCGGCGTCGACTTCGATGTCTTCTTCCACGAGGATTCCCTGCACCGCGATGGCTCGGTCGAGAAGCTGCTGGAACAGCTGAAGACCTCCGGAAGCCTGTACTTCGCCGACGGGGCCTGGTGGTTGCGCTCGACCGAACACGGGGACGACAAGGACCGGGTCGTCATCAAGTCCGATGGCCAGGCCGCCTACATCGCCGGGGACATCGCCTATATCCAGGACAAGCGGGCACGGGGCTTCGACCTGAACGTGTACATGCTCGGCGCCGACCACCACGGCTACGTCGCCCGGTTGAAGGCCGCCGCGGCGGCCCTGGGCCACGACCCGGACTGCGTCGAGGTCATGATCGGCCAGATGGTCAACCTGATGCGCGAGGGCAAACCCGTGCGCATGTCCAAACGGGCCGGCACCGTGGTCACTCTCGAGGACCTGGTGGACACGGTGGGGGTGGACGCGGCCCGCTACGCGCTGACCCGCTATTCCTCGGACTCGAACATCGACATCGACCTGGATCTGCTGCAGCAGAAGTCCAACGACAACCCGGTGTTCTACGTCCAATACGCCCATGCCAGGTCCCGGGCGGCCTCGCGCAACGCCGCGGCCGCCGGGGTGGACCGCAGCGCCTTCAACGCCGCGCTGCTGACCCACGAGACCGAAAACGACCTGCTGGCCGTGCTGGCGCAGTTCCCGCACCACCTGGTCGGTGCCGCGGAACACCGGGAGCCGCACCGTGTGGCCCGCTACCTCGAATCCCTGGCCGGGGCCTACCACCGCTGGTATGCGGCGGCCCGGATCACCCCGTTGGCCGACGGACCGGTCGAGGACGTCAACCGCACCCGGCTGTGGCTCAACGACGCCACCACCCAGGTGCTGGCCAACGGCCTGGACCTGTTGGGCGTTTCGGCCCCGGAGAGGATGTAGCCGTGGCGGCCTCGAATCTGGCTCCCGACTGGTTGAGCTACCCCACTGACATCAACGCACTGCACCGCGTCCAATGGGCCTCCGGAGTGGCCCGCACCGATGACGGCGAACTGGCGGTTCAGGGACTGCGCGTGACGGAGCTGGCCCGCCGATACGGCACCGCCTTGTTCGTGCTGGACGAGGATGACTTCCGGGCCCGGGCCGCCGGCTTCCGTGAGGCCTTCGACGCGGCCTTCGCCGAACTCTGCGGCGGGGTCGACGTCTACTATGCCGGCAAGGCGTTCCTGAGCATCGAGGTGGCCCGCTGGATCACCGAGGAGGGACTGCGTCTGGACACCTGCTCGGGCGGGGAACTGGCGGTGGCCCGACGCGCCGGGGTCCCGGCGGCGAACCTGTCGCTGCACGGGAACAACAAATCGGCGACCGAGATCGACACCGCCCTGGACCTGGGGCTGGGCCGGATCGTGGTGGACAGCCTGGATGAGCTCGACCGCATCATCACCCTCGCCGGCCGCAAGGGCGCCACCGCCAACGTGATGCTCCGGTTGACCCCGGGGGTCCATGCGAGCACCCACGAGTTCATTGCCACCGCCCACGAGGACCAGAAGTTCGGTCTGTCCCTGGTCCCCGACGCGACCGGCAGTTCGCCGGCGGCGGCGGCCGTGGCGGTGGCCCTGGAGGCGCCGGAGGTGAATCTGCTGGGCATCCACGCCCATATCGGCTCGCAGATCTTCGAGGCCGAAGGTTTTGAGATCGCCGCCCGCACCATGCTCGGCTTCCTGGGCGCGATCCGGGACCGGCACGGGGTGGAGCTGCCCGAACTGGATCTGGGCGGCGGATACGGCATCGCCTACACCGAGGCCGACACCCCCCGTGATCCGGCCGAGCTGGCCCGGGCGATGGCCGCCGTCGTGGCCGAGGAAGCCGCCGCCCTGGGGTTGGCGGTCCCGCGGATCTCCATCGAACCCGGACGGGCCATTGCCGGCCCGAGCACCTTCACCCTCTACGAGACCGGGGTCCGCAAGACCGTCCAGGTCGACGACGGGGCCGGTACGCTGCCGCGTCGCTATGTTTCGGTGGACGGCGGGATGAGCGACAACGCCCGGCCGGTGCTCTACGAAGCGGACTACAGTGCCGTGCTCGCCTCGCGTGTGACGGAGGCCGAACCGATTATGTCCCGGGTGGTTGGAAAACACTGTGAAAGTGGTGACATAGTCGTCCGGGATGTTTACCTGCCGGACGACGTCGCGGCGGGCGACCTCCTCGCGGTCCCCGGAACCGGTGCGTATTGCTGGGCTTTGGCCAGCAACTACAACTATCTGGGCCGGCCCGCGGTGATCGCCATCCGCGATGGTGCCGCCCGCGTCATCATCCGCAGGGAAACCGAAGACGATTTGTTGGCCCGTGACATGGGAGCGTAGGTAACACGTGAAGAAACTCAAGGTGGCCCTCCTCGGCTGCGGCAATGTCGGTGCGCAGGTCGCCAGGATCCTGCTGGACGACGCCGAAGTCCTCTCCGAGCGCACCGGGGCGGGACTGGAACTGGCAGGCATCGCCGTGCGCAACACCGGGGCACCGCGCGATGTGGAACTGCCCGCCGGACTGTTCACCACCGATGCCGAGGCACTGGTGGACTCCGCGGATATCGTCATCGAGCTCATGGGCGGCCTGGAACCGGCCGCCTCCCTGATCCGCCGGGCCATCGATGCCGGAGCCACGGTGGTCACCGGGAACAAGGCGCTGCTGGCCAAGGACCTGCCGGGGCTCTCGGCCCGGGCCAACGAGGCCGGAGTCCAACTCTCCTACGAGGCAGCCGTGGCCGGGGCCATCCCGATCCTGCGGCCCATCCGCGATTCCTTGGCGGGTGACCGGATCACCAAGGTCATGGGCATCGTCAACGGCACCACCAACTACATCCTCGACGCCATGGACACCTCCGGCGCGGCCTTCGACGACGCCCTGGCCAAGGCCAAGGAGCTCGGCTACGCCGAAGCCGATCCGACGGCGGACATCGAAGGCCACGACGCCGCCTCGAAGGCGGCGATCCTGGCGACTCTGTCCTTCCACGCGCCCTTCGACCTGGACGATGTGGACTGCGAAGGCATCACCTCCGTCACCGCCGAGGACGTGGCCGCCGCCCGCGAACAGGGAATGGTCATCAAGTTGCTGGCCATCGCCGAACGCCTGGGCAACGGCAGCGGCCCCGAAGGGGTCGGCGTCCGGGTCCACCCGACGCTGATCCCGCGCGTGCACC
This sequence comes from Arthrobacter sp. AOP36-A1-22, assembly GCF_052377615.1. Taxonomy (NCBI): domain Bacteria; kingdom Bacillati; phylum Actinomycetota; class Actinomycetes; order Micrococcales; family Micrococcaceae; genus Arthrobacter; species Arthrobacter sp. AOP36-A1-22. The sequence continues at coordinate 73,660 of NZ_JBQSWX010000012.1, read as the reverse complement.
CGCTGGCCGCGGTGCACGGGGCCTTCAATGCCGTGTTCGTCGAGGCCGACAATGCCGGGGAACTGATGTTCTACGGCCAGGGGGCCGGCGGCCGTCCCACCGCCTCGGCCATCGTCGGTGATGTCGTCTCCGCGGCCCGTCGCGTCGTCCTGGGCGGTCCGGGACGCACCGAGGCCACCGTCGGCCAGATCAAGGCCCTGCCCATCGAAGCGGTACGCACCAGCTACAGCATCGGCCTGCAGGTCAGCGACAAGACCGGCGTCCTGGCCAAGATCGCGAAGATCTTCACCGACCACAAGGTCTCCATCGAAACCATGCGCCAGAGTCCCGAGGACGTCGAAGGGGATGCCCCCGGCTCGGCGTCGCTGCGCTTCGTCACCCACCGCGGCAGCGAAGCAGCCCTGGCCGCGACCGTGGCGGACATCAAGGAACTCAGCGTCGTCACCGCCGTGACGTCCGTACTCCGAGTCGAAGGAAACTAAGTGGCCCACCAGTGGCGCGGAGTCATCCGCGAATACGCATCCCGACTGCCCGTGGACGATTCCACCCGGGTCATCACCCTGGGGGAGGGGGGCACCCCGCTGGTCTTCGCCCCGGCGTTGTCCGAACTCACCGGATCCGAGGTGTACCTGAAGGTCGAGGGGATGAACCCCACCGGCTCCTTCAAGGACCGAGGCATGACCATGGCCATCACCGCGGCGATCGCCTCCGGCGCCGAGGCCGTCGTCTGCGCCTCCACCGGCAACACCTCGGCCTCGGCCGCCGCCTACGCCACCCAGGCGGGCATCAAATGCGCCGTGCTGGTCCCCGACGGCAAGATCGCCATGGGCAAGCTCTCCCAGGCCATCGCCCACGGTGCCGAACTGCTGCAGGTCAACGGCAACTTCGACAACTGCCTGGAGGTGGCCCGGAAGCTGAGCGAGAACTACCCGGTCTTCCTGGTGAACTCGGTGAACCCGGCCCGGATCGAAGGCCAGAAGACCGGGGCCTTCGAGATCGTGGATTTCCTGGGGGACGCCCCGGACTACCACCTGTTGCCGGTGGGCAATGCGGGGAACATCACCGCCTACTGGAAGGGCTACCAGGAGTATTCCGAGCCCTACGAATCCGCCAGTGCCGGCCAGCTGGCCCCCGTGGCCACCAAACGCCCGATCATGTGGGGGTTCCAGGCCGCCGGCTCGGCACCGATCGTCGCCGGCCACCCGATCACCGAACCCGATACGATCGCCACCGCCATCCGGATCGGCAACCCTGCCTCCTGGGCCCAGGCCGAAGCCGCCCGTGATGAATCCGGCGGCATGATCGACGCCGTCAGCGACGAGGAGATCCTCGAGGCCCACCGCTGGCTTTCGGCCAAGGAAGGGGTGTTCGTGGAACCGGCATCCGCTGCGGGGGTCGCCGGACTGCTCAAGCACCATGCCGCCGGGGACGTCCCGGCCGGTAGGAAGATCGTCATCACGGTCACCGGCCACGGGCTCAAGGACCCGCAATGGGCCTTGCGCAACGCGGACGGATCCGACGTCGCCCCCACCAAGGTGGACTTCGACGTCGTGGCAGTGGCCGACGCCCTCGGCCTGGCCTGAAGCATGGGCCGCACGAATCCCGCGGGCATCCCCGTCCCCCAGGCCAGGGTCCACGGCCCGGTCGTGGCCCCCGGCCAACGGGTGACGGTGTCGGTGCCCGGGACCACCGCCAACCTGGGTCCCGGCTATGACTGCCTCGGGCTGGCATTGGGTCTGCGCGACACGTTGACGGTGACCACGACGGCGGAAACCGGGGTCAAGGTCGAGGTCGAGGGGGAGGGTGCCGGCTGCCTGCCCACCGATGCCCACCATCTGGTCGCCCGCACCATCCTTGCCCGGTGGGCCGACGCCGGGGCCGGACCTGCCGGACTGCGGCTGCACGCCCATAATGTGATCCCGCACGGACGGGGGCTGGGTTCCTCGGCGGCGGCGATCGTCTCGGGGCTGGCTGCCGCCGACGCCCTGCTGCCCGAGGCCCTGCGCCGCGAGGTGACCGGCCGCGAACCACTGTTCGCGGCCGCAGCCCGGTTGGAGGGCCACCCCGATAACGTCGCCCCGGCCGTCGAGGGGGCCCTGACGCTGTCGCTGCAGGACGAACACGGGGCCCGCAGCACGGCACTGGAGCTGGACCCGTCGATCGTGCCGGTGGTGGCGATCCCCGATACCGAACTCTCCACCCGGACGGCCCGCTCGCTGCTGCCGGACACCGTGCCGCACGCGGTGGCCGCGGCCAATGGAGCCCATGTGGGTCTGCTGGTCCATGCCCTGGCCGGGCACCCGGAGCTGCTGCTGGCGGCCACCGAGGACCGGCTCCACCAGGACCAGCGGGCCCCGGCGATGCCCGCCTCGGCCGAACTGATCTCCCGGCTGCGGTCCGCGGGGCATGCGGCAGTGGTTTCCGGCGCCGGGCCCACGGTGCTCATCCTGGCCGTCTCGGCCCGGGAAGCCGATGCCGTCGCCGAACTCATCGCCGCCGCGCCGACCGTCACCCGGGATCCCGGATCGAGGGCCGCCGCGGTGACGTGGCGTGTCCTGATGCCCGGGATAGACCTCACGGGTGTTAGAGTGGAGTCGCACTAGCGGTAATACCCCCGGTATTCGCGACGGAGACGTTTGGTCACCATCGGGATCGGGGAACGCACGGATCGTGCACTTCGCGAACTCCACTTATTTGGTTCCCCTGTGTCGACCCGAAGCAGACCGCGTGCGGCTTTCATGCTGGCCGTGCCCCGATTGCCGGGGAACCGGCGGCCACCACACAGGATGAATGCTTCAGGGCAGCATCGGCGTTTGCCGATATGCCCGGCAGCCGGCCCGCATCTGAAGCGGAGTACCGGAAGACAACCCAGCGGATCGTTCCGATATGATCCGCCCGACGAGGGGGAAGGAACCTTCGTGACCGATACCACCAGCCTGACCGCAGGCGTGGAAGAAACGTCGACGGCACCACAGAGCGCAGGACTGGCCGGGCTCAAGCTCGCCCAGCTCCAGGCACTGGCGTCACAACTGGGGATCACCGGCGGATCGCGGATGCGCAAGGGTGATCTCGTCACCGCCATCTCGAACCACCAGCGTGGCGGCTCCGTCGCCGACCGCGACAAGCCAGCCAAGGCCGCAGCAACACAGGCCCCCGCCCAGAAGGCGAAGACCGCCGAGAAGGCGCCGGCCGAGGCCGCCCCGCAGTCCGAGTCCGAGGATCGCCCGGCCCGTGGCCGTGGCCGCAGCCGTCGAGCCAGCAGCGATGGGCAGAGCACCGCTACCGAGTCGACCGACTCGAAGCAGGTCGCCTCCGCTCCCGACGCCGAGGCCGAGACCTCCAACGATTCCGGCTCCAACCAGCGCCGCAGCCGTGGTGCGCGCCGTACCTCCGAGACCACCGAGGGCAACGACGCCAACTCCGGTTCAAGCCAGGACGGTGGCCAGCAGCAGGAGGGCGCCCAGTCCTCCGGCGGCAACGACGACCGCCAGGACCGGGGCAACGACCGTTCGCGCAACCGTCGTTCGCGTAACCGCCGCGACAACAACGAGTCCGGCAACTCCCATGACTCCCGCGATGGAAACCGCGACGAGGGCCAGAAGGGCCAGCAGAACGACTCGGGTCGCAACGACCAGCAGGACAATCAGCGCGATCACGGCAACCGCCGGGACAACCAGCAGGACAACCAGCGCGACCACAGCAACCAGCGTGACAACCAGCGGGAGAACAACCGCCGGGACAACCAGCGGGACAACGACCACCGTCGCGACAACGATTCCAACGACCGCGGTGGACGCAACAACCGCCGCGACCGGAACCGCAATCGCAACGACCGCAACGACCGGAACGACCGGAACAACCGTCGCGGACGCAACCGCAACCAGCCCGAGGTGGACGACACCGAGGTCACCGAGGACGATGTCCTGCTGCCGGTGGCCGGGATCCTGGACGTGCTGGAGAACTACGCCTTCGTGCGCACCTCCGGCTACCTGCCCGGGCCCAGCGACGTCTACGTCTCGCTGAACCAGGTCAAGCGCCACAACCTGCGCAAGGGCGACGCGGTCGTCGGAGCCATCCGGGCCCCCCGCGATGGCGAGAACAACAACTCGGGCAACCAGCGGGCGAAGTTCAATGCCCTGGTGAAGCTGACGAACGTGAACGGCAAGCCGGTCGAGGAGAACAAGGACCGTGTCGAGTTCAACAAGCTCGTCCCGCTCTACCCCTCCGAGCGTCTGCGCATGGAAACCGACGCCAAGCTCGTCGGACCGCGCGTCATCGACCTGGTCGCCCCGATCGGCAAGGGCCAGCGTGGCCTGATCGTCTCGCCGCCGAAGGCCGGCAAGACCCTGATCCTGCAGTCCATCGCCAACGCGATCACGGTGAACAACCCCGAGGTCCACCTCATGATGGTGCTCGTGGACGAGCGTCCCGAAGAAGTCACCGACATGCAGCGCACGGTCAAGGGCGAGGTCGTTGCCTCGACCTTCGACCGTCCCGCCGACGACCACACCACGGTCGCGGAACTGGCCATCGAACGGGCCAAGCGCCTGGTGGAAATGGGCATGGACGTCGTGGTCCTGCTGGACTCGATGACCCGTCTGGGCCGTGCCTACAACCTCAGCGCCCCGGCCTCGGGCCGGATCCTTTCCGGTGGTGTCGACTCGGCGGCCCTGTACCCGCCGAAGCGCTTCTTCGGTGCCGCCCGCAACATCGAGAACGGTGGCTCGCTGACCATCCTGGCCACCGCACTGGTGGAGACCGGCTCCAAGATGGACGAGGTCATCTTCGAGGAGTTCAAGGGCACCGGCAACATGGAGTTGCGCCTGTCCCGCCAGTTGGCGGACAAGCGGATCTTCCCGGCAGTGGATGTGCGCGAATCCAGCACCCGCCGCGAAGAGAACCTGCTTTCTCCCGAAGAGATCAAGATCATGTGGCGTCTGCGCCGGGTGCTCTCCGGGCTGGAGACGCAGCAGGCGTTGGAGGTCCTCACCTCCAAGATCCGCGAAACGCAGTCCAACGCGGAATTCCTGATGCTGGTGTCCAAGACGACCCTCGGGTCCAAGTCCGACTCCTAGCTACCCGTACCGCCCGGATCCGGTCCCGCCCCTGAAGGCGTGGACCGGGCCGGGCGTTATGCGTTAAGGCCGGGAGACGGCCCGTTCGTCCCTAGACTGGTATCCGCGTGGAAACCGCAACCACCCGTGGTGCCGAGAAAGAAGTACAGCCATGTTCGAGTCCATCCAGGGCCTGCTCGACGAGCACGCCGAACTGCAGGCCAGGCTCAGCGACCCCGCCGTCTACCAGGACCAGGCGGTGGCCCGGAAGCTCGGACGCCGCAGTGCCCAGCTCAACGGGATCGTCGAGGCGCATAAGCGCTACGTCCAGATCACCGAGGACCTGGAAGCGGCCCGGGAGATGGCCGAGGAGGACGCAGAGTTCGCCGAAGAGGTCGCCAGCCTGGAGGCCGAACTGCCGGCCGCGGAGGAGAAGCTGCGCCGTCTGCTGATCCCGCGGGACCCCAACGACTCCCGTGATGTGATCCTGGAGGTCAAGGGTGGTGAAGGCGGCGACGAGGCGGCACTGTTCGCCGCGGACCTGCTGCGCATGTACACCCGCTATGCGGAGCACCGGGGGTGGAAGACCGAACTGATCTCCTCCAACGAATCGGATCTCGGTGGCTATAAGGACGCCCAGATGGCCATCAAGGGAAAGTCCAACGATCCTGCTGAAGGCGTCTACGCCCACCTGAAGTTCGAGGGCGGGGTGCACCGCGTGCAACGGGTGCCGGTCACCGAATCCCAGGGGCGGATCCACACCTCGGCCGCGGGCGTGCTGGTGCTGCCCGAGGTCGACGAGCCGGAGGAGGTGGATCTGCACCCCAACGACCTGAAGGTCGACGTGTACCGGTCCTCGGGCCCCGGCGGCCAGAGCGTGAACACCACCGACTCGGCAGTGCGCCTGACGCACCTGCCCACCGGGATCGTGGTGGCCATGCAGAACGAGAAGTCCCAGATCCAGAACCGTGAAGCGGCCATGCGCGTGCTGCGGTCCAGGCTGCTGGCCCATCAGCAGGAGCAGATCGACGCGGAGAACTCCGAGGTCCGCAAGTCCCAGGTGCGCACCATGGACCGGTCCGAGCGCATCCGCACCTACAACTACCCGGAAAACCGGATCGCCGACCACCGCACCGGATATAAGGCCTACAACCTGGACCACGTGATGAACGGGGAACTGGACCCGCTGATCAACTCCTGCATCGAAATGGACGAACAGGACCGCCTGGACGCCATCGGCGACGACCAGAAGTAGGCCCGCGGTGGAACTGGAGCAGGCACTGCGCACGGCGGTGGGAGAACTGCGCGAGGCCGGGGTCTCCTCCCCGCGCGCCGACGCGGAACTGCTGGCCGCGCATCTGCTGTCCGTCTCCCGGGGCCGCGTCCTGGCCCTGGCCCTGGCGGGGGCCCCGGCCCCCGAGGGATTCCAGGAGCTGGTGGCCCGCAGGGCCCAACGGATCCCGCTGCAGCATCTGACCGGGGTGGCCTATTTCCGTCATCTGGAGCTGGCCGTCGGACCCGGGGTGTTCATCCCGCGTCCGGAAACGGAACTGCTGGCCCAACTGGCGATCGACCGGGCCCGGGAGGTCCTGGCCGGGCAGGGCGGCGTACGGGTCGTGGATCTGGGGACCGGTTCCGGGGCCATCGCCGCCGCGGTGGCCAGCGAGGTTCCCGGCGCGGAGGTCTTCGCGGTCGAAATCAGCGAGCAGGCCTACCCGTGGGCGCTGCGCAACACCGCCCCCCACGGCGTCACGTTGGTCGCCGAGGACCTGCGCACCGCTTTGGCCCGGCACCACGGGACCTTCGACCTGGTGGTGTCCAATCCCCCCTACATCCCTCCCGGCGCCATCCCGCGGGACCCTGAAGTCCGCGACCACGATCCGGAGCTGGCGCTCTACGGGGGAGGGCCCGACGGACTGGATCTGCCGCGCGCGGTCATCGCCGCCGGGGTCCGCCTGCTGGCCCCCGGAGGCTATCTGGCCCTGGAACACGCGGAGGTCCAGGCCGGACCGATGCAAGGACTCTTCGCCGAAAGTGGTCGGTGGCAGGGGATCCACGGCCACCGCGACCTCAACGACGCCGACCGGGTGACCGCCGCCTACCTGGCCGAAACCGCCGTCCCCGCCGGATCGACATGGAAGAATGGACCCCGTGACCGAACGCTTTGACTGCACCACCGAACCCACCCGCTCCGAGGCCATCGCCGCCGCCCAGGAGGCCATTACGGCCAAACAGTGCGTCGTGATGCCCACGGACACCGTCTACGGGATCGCCGCCGACGCCTTCTCCGCCCAGGCGGTGGCCACCCTGCTGGCCGCCAAGGGCCGGGGACGGAACATGCCGCCACCGGTGCTCATCGCCCGGGTGGGGACCATGGACGGGCTCGCTGCCGAGATCCCCGACGATGCCCGGCTGCTGGCGAATTTCTTCTGGCCCGGCGCCCTGACGTTGATCCTGCGCAGCCAGCCGAGCTTGTCCTGGGATCTGGGCGACACCCGGGGCACCGTGGCCTTGCGCATCCCCGATGACCGGATCGCCCGGGATCTGCTCAAGGAGACCGGCCCGTTGGCGGTTTCCAGCGCCAACCGTTCCGGCCAGCCGGCCGCGACGACGGCGGCCGAAGCCGAGCAGATGCTGGCCGAATCGGTCGCCGTCTACCTCGACGGCGGGCCACGTCCCGAGCCGCTGGAGGACGCGGAGGCCTCTGCCCTGCCCTCGACCATCGTCGACTGCACCGGCGAGGTCCTGCGCGTGGTGCGCCAGGGCGCCCTGGGCCTGGAGGAACTACGCGAACGCGTCCCGTCGCTGCTCGGTATCGACGAGGCCATGCCCGACGCGGCCAACCCTCAAGCCGAACCCGAAGGTTCTGGTGTAGAACTGAAGGACGACGACGACGCCGAGGCCTCCGGGACGCCGGAATCGGCCCCGGCCGACCCTGGTGTTTCCGACGTCCAGGCCGACGGCCCGCCGCCGACCACCAGCTAGGACCGCGGAACCAACCGCATGCAGGACCCAAGATCCAAGGTGCCACCCACCGTGGCACCTGCCGGGAGACCGGACCATTGACGAGGAGCACAGACCTGAGCGTCGCGAACATATGAGCACCAGGCAAAGCCCCGATCTACCCAAGACCGCCAGCAGCGACCGGATCCTCTGGCTCGGTTCACAATTCCTGCTGGATGCCGTGGCCTGGGTCATCGCGATCATCATCGCCATGATCCTGCGCTACGAAATGACCTTCGACCCGGCCAAGATCGACGGCGTCGCCATCATCGCGGCGGTGGCCATCGTCAGCCAGCTGGTGGTCGGGACCGCCCTGTCGCTCTATCGGGGACGGTACAGCTTCGGGTCCTTCCACGAAGCCAAACTGCTGGTCATCGTCACCGTCACGGTCTCGGTGATCCTGACCATCGTGCTGCTCTTCGCGGGCATCCCGATGCAGATCGCCCGCGGCATCGGCCTGATTGCCTTCCCCTTCGCCTGCATCTTCATGGCGGCGATCCGCTACGTCAAACGCATGCATGTCGAGAGCAAGACCAAACCCGGGGACCACGCCGAACGCACACTGATCTACGGGGCCGGCTTCGTCGGCACCTCCATCGTGACCCGGATGAGCAACGACCGGCTCTCGCCCTGGCAACCGGTGGGACTGATCGACGACGACCCGTCCAAGAAGCATCTGCGCATCTCCTCCGTGCCGGTGCTGGGCCGCCGGGAAGACATCCCCGACGTGGTCCGCCGCACCCGGGCCACCGTGATCCTGCTGGCCATGGCGAACATGGATGCCGTGGCGATCCGGGAGATCAGCGATCTGGGGCACTCACTGGGGCTGAAGGTCCTGGTCGTCCCGCCGCTGCGCGACATGCTCACCGGAGGCCATGAATTCTCCTTCCGCGAAGTCGACATCGAGGATCTGATCGGTCGCCACCCGGTGGATATCCACGTCGACGAGATCGCCGGGTACGTCACGGGCAAACGCGTGCTGGTCACCGGGGCCGGCGGTTCCATCGGCTCCGAACTGTGCCGACAGATCAGCATGTACCAACCGGCCGAACTGATCATGCTCGACCGTGATGAAACCGGGTTGCAGACCACCCAGATCTCCTTGACCGGCCGGGGCCTGCTCAACGGGCAGGATACGGTGCTGGCCGATATCCGCGACGCCGAGACCCTGACCGGGATCTTCGTGGACCGCAAGCCGGAGGTCGTCTTCCACACCGCCGCACTCAAACACGTCTCGTTGTTGGAGCAGTATCCGGAGGAAGCCTGGAAGACCAACGTGCTGGGCAGCCTGAACGTGCTCAACGCGGCCCGGGGGGCCAACGTGGACACCTACGTGAACATCTCCACCGACAAGGCGGCCAACCCCACCACCGCGCTGGGGCACTCCAAACGGGTCGCCGAGAAGCTCACCGCCTGGATGGGCGAGCAGACCGGCTGCAAATACGTCTCGGTCAGGTTCGGCAACGTGCTGGGCAGTCGTGGTTCGGTGCTGCCGCTGTTCACCGAACAGATCCTCAAGGGGGGCCCGGTCACCGTCACCGACCCGGAGGCCACCCGGTTCTTCATGACCATCCCCGAAGCCTGCCAACTGGTCATCCAGGCCGGGGCGATCGGCCGGGGCGGGGAAGTGATGATCCTGGACATGGGCAAGGCGGTACGCATCCTTGACGTCGCCGAGCACATGATCCAGCTCAGCGGCAAGGACGTGGAAATCGAAATCACCGGACTGCGCCCGGGGGAGAAGCTGCACGAGGACCTCATCGGGGAAGGCGAAGGCGATGAACGCCCGCTGCACCCGAAGATCTCCCATGCCCATATCGACGTCCTGGATCCCGCCGTCATGGACCTGGGGGAGTGGAAGCACCGCCAGGGCCTCACCGATGGTCCCGGCCACGACGCCCAGGACGCCGTGTAGTGGCCGGAACCGCCATCGTGGCCATCGCCGTCGCATTCGTCGCCGGTGTCCTGCTGCCTTTCGCCCTCATCCCGCTGCTACAGCGCCTGGGGGTCATCGACGTGCCCAACGACCGCTCCTCGCACACCATCACCGCGGTGCGCGGATTGGGGTTGACCATCACCGTGGCCATCATGGCCGGCTTCGCGATCATCTGGGCCACCGCGGACAACGCCTCGGGGGGCCTGCTTCCCGTGGTGGCCGGGGTCGCCCTGGCCGCGGCCGTCCTGGGCTGGGTCGAGGACTACCGCGGGGTTTCGGTGGGCTGGCGGTTCTCCCTGCAACTGATCATCGGTGCCGTCGGCACCACGGCGATGGTCATCCTCACCGGCAGCTCCTGGTGGTGGATCCTCGTCGGGGCGCTGGCCCTGGGCGCCTACATCAACGTCGCCAACTTCATGGACGGCATCAACGGGATCAGCGGCCTGCACGGGCTGGTGGTCGGTCTCTTCTTCGCCGGGGCCGGGGCGATCGATGACCAGGCCTGGCTCATCGCCCCCTCCCTGGTCGTCGCCGCCGCCTTCGCCTCCTTCCTGCCCTGGAACCTGGGGCGGGGGCACGTCTTCCTCGGGGACGTGGGCAGCTACCTGCTGGGCGGAACGCTGGCGGCACTGGGCGCCGCGGCCTTCCTGAACGGGATGGAAGCCGGCTATCTGCTGGGCCCGGTGGCCATCTACCTGGCGGATACCGGTTACACCCTGCTGGCGCGGATCCGCGGCGGGGAACGGTGGTATGCCGCCCACCGCCAACACGTCTACCAGCGTCTGACCGACGTCGGACTCAGCCACCCCGCCTCGGCGCTGATGGTGGCCGGGGCCACCGCGCTCTGTGCCGGCGGTGCCATGATGGCCGTGCAGTCGGTGGGTTGGGGACAGTACCTCTGGGGCATTTTCATCCTGGCGATCGTGCTGGCCTACCTCTCCAGTCCGGTCTGGATCGGGCGCTTGCGTCGCAGCGTCGCGGCCTAGCGACCCCCGGTTCAGAATACTTTTCTATCTCGTGTAGAATCGGACGAGGTTTCCAGCGGAAACACAAAAAGTTGAACTGCTGCCCCACCCCTTCGCGACGGGTTTCGACCGGTCGGGGGGAGGAGCGACAAGGATGGGATGTACATGCCACAGGCGACTGGCTCGGGCGGCGTCGGCGTCGTCAAGGAGTCGGGGGAGACCGCGTCTCCCTGGCTGGCGATCCTGCGTACCTGTTCGATCGTCACCGGTCTTGCCGCCGTCCTCCTGGCCCTCGTGGCCTGGGTGGTCGCCGGGCCGGCAGCGGCGGGCAGCGCACTGGGATCGGTCGTCGTGGTCATCATCTTCTTCGGCATCAGCCTGGCCATCGGACATCTGGTGGGTCGGCGTAATCCTTCCGCGGCCTTCGGGGCGTTCATGATCGGCTACGTGGTGAAGGTCCTCCTGCTTGGCGGGTTGGCCTTCGGCCTGGGCCTGCCGGCCTGGACGGACGGGACCTGGCTTCTGGTCGGCGTCGTCTCCGCCGTGGTCATCTGGCAGGCAGTGGAGTTGCACGCCTTCTCCAAGCTGCGCCTGCAGTTGTACAACGACCCGATTCCCGCCACGGACGCCGGAGCGGGTGGGGCCTGATGTCCCCACCGAACGGCGACCGCCCCCAGGGCGGAGGGATCTCACCCTTCCGGGAGAACGTCAACTACATCGTTGGCGGGATCATCGCGTGGGGTTTGATAGGGTGGCTGTTGGACTTCTTGTTGCATGCCCGCTGGATCTGGTTGGTAGGTGCCCTTCTTGGAGCCGCCGCTGGATATTACCTGGCAGTCCTCCACAGAAAAGATCGTGCTTCCGGGCCGATTTCTGGTGCGGACGAGTAAGAACCAAAAAACTTCATCCGTTGGGAAACCTGAACGGCTTTCCAACGCTATTGCCCCATGACGGACACAGCAGAGAGGAACCGCGTTGATCGCGCTTGCGCTTCCGGCGGCCCCCGCAGAAGGTGGGTTCAAAGCCCCCGGCCTAGAGGACATGCACCTTCCCGAAATCATCCCGTGGGGAGCCGATTACGGCAGTGGCTTCGGCAAGCAGATGCTGCTGGTCATCCTCTCCGTCGTTCTCATTTCCTGGTTCTTCATGGCTACTTCTCGGCGCGGCAAGATCGTTCCGGGTAAATTCCAGTTCCTCGGTGAGGTCTCGTACAACTTCGTCCGTAACTCGGTCGGCAAGGACATCATCGGCGAAAAGGACTTCAAGCCCTACGTCCCGCTGCTGATGAGCCTGTTCTTCTTCATCTTGGTGAACAACCTCTTCGGTGTCGTGCCGATCTTCCAACTGCCCACCACATCGCATGTGGGCACCGCCTATGCACTGGCCGGCATCGTCTATGTGTACTGGATCTTCCTCGGCTTCAAGAAACACGGGATTGCCTACCTGAAGCTGTCCGTGGTCCCTTCGGGAGTCCCCAAGGCGATCCTGCCGTTGATCATCGTCATCGAGATCATCTCTAACTTCTTCGTCCGCCCGCTGACGCACAGTCTGCGTTTGTTTGCCACCATGCTTTCCGGTCACCTGATCGTGATGCTTGCCGCTGCCGGTACGTCCTTCATGCTCGTGGAGGGCGGTGCCTTCCTCAAGGGTCTGGGCGTGCTGACCTTTGCTGGCGGCGTGGCCATGGGCCTCTTCGAAGTCCTCATCATGGCCCTCCAGGCCTACGTCTTCGTCCTGCTGACAGCCATCTACATTCAAGGCGCGTTGGTCGAAGAACACTAAGAACCATTCCCTCTCGGGGGAACATCCTGTATCCAACACCCTGCCAACCGGCATTCTGAAAGGAACCAAATGGACATCTACGGCAGCCTCAACGCCATCGGCTACGGCCTCTCCGCAATCGGCGGTGCCATCGGCGTGGGCCTCGTCTTCGCCGCGTACATCAATGGCGTCGCACGTCAGCCCGAGGCACAGCGCGTGCTGCAGCCGATCGCCTTCCTCGGCCTGGCGCTGACGGAAGCCCTGGCCATCCTGGGCCTCGTCTTCGCCTTCATCTGGGGCCGCGTCTAAACTTCGGCTCCGTATTCGGAACCGAAGGTTAGAGTCTAAGAAAGACGGGTGAAACATGATCTACGCAGCACTTAGCGCGGCTGAGGGGAAAGTCAACCCCCTCTTCCCCAATGTGTGGGAAATCGCACTGACGCTGGTGACGTTCCTCGTTCTGCTGTACATCGTCAACAAGTTTGCCGTTCCGGCATTCGAGAAGACGTACAAGGAACGCTCAACAGCCATCGAGGGCGGGATTGCTAAGGCAGAAGCCGCACAGGCAGAAGCCAACGCAGCCCTCGAAGAGTACCGGCAGCAGCTGCTGGACGCCCGCACGGAAGCCAATCGCATTCGCGAGGAGGCCCGTGCTGAGGGGTCCAAGATCCTGGCCGACCTGAAGGAGAAGGCGGCGGCCGAGTCCGCACGCATCACCGATCAGGCACAGGTCCAGATCGAAGCTGAACGCCAGGCAGCCGTCGTCTCCCTCCGCGGAGAAGTCGGAACGCTGGCAACCCAGCTGGCCAGCCGCATCGTGGGCGAGTCCCTCGACGACGATGCACGCTCGGCCCGCGTGGTTGACCGCTTCCTGAGCGACCTCGAAAACGAGCAAAGCGCAGGTGCATCGAACTAATGGCAGGTGTATCGAGCCAGTCCCTGGCAGCGGCCCAGTCCGACCTTGAGGCGAAACTGCCCACGGTCGGGCTGCCGCTCGCCGAGGACCTCTTCGGCGTGTTGAGCATTATGGATTCCAATGCCGGCTTGCGCCGTGCCTTGACCGATCCGGCGCGCAGCACCGAGGAAAAGACCGCACTGACGTCCCGGCTACTGCGGGGCAAGGTCTCCGCGGAGGCCGAATCCATCGTGGCCGGCCTCGCCGGTTCCCGGTGGGGCTCGGCACGTGACATCGGAGATGCACTCGAAACGCTGGCCGCCACGGCGGCCATTAGCGTGGCTGAGCGCCAAGCAGAGGGACCAGCCGGTCTCGAAGCCTTGGAGGAAGACCTTTTCGGCTTCATCAGGGTTGTGGGGTCCAGTCATGATCTGCAGCGTGCGCTCGATGACCCGCAGGCCTCGGACGATGCCAAGCGCAAACTTGCGCTAAAGGTGTCCCCGCAGGCCGGCGAGGTCGCACGAGTCCTGATCGCCCAGGCAGTCCAGTCCCCCCGGGGCCTGAAGCCGGCGGCACTCGTGGAGAAGTTCGTGGAGTTGGTGGCCAAGCGCCAGCAGCGGTGGATTGCGCAAGTCAGCGCCACCCGTCCGTTGACTGACGAACAGTTCAACCGACTGCAGGCAGGGCTCAATAAGCTCTACGGACGCGATCTGAAGATCAACGCCGCAGTGGATCCATCACTAGTTGGAGGTATCCGGGTAGTCGTCGGTGACGAGGTTGTTGACGCAACCGCAGCCACCCGGCTCGCGGAACTCCGTCGTCGGTTGGCCGGCTAGCCCTCCCCCAGCGGGAGGGCGGCTTGCCGCCGACACCACAGACTGAAACAAACCCCGGTTTCCACCAGCAACACAGGTCGGAAACCACAATCTAGGAGAGCAGGGACTGCAGATGGCCGATTTGACCATCAACGCCGATGACGTCCGCAACGCCTTGACAGACTTCGCCGCGTCCTATGACCCGGGCAGCGCGGAGCGCGTCGAGGTCGGTCGCGTGACCACGGCTAGTGACGGCATCGCAAAGGTGGAGGGTCTTCCCTCCGTAATGGCCAACGAGCTTCTTCGTTTCGAAGACGGCACGCTGGGTCTGGCACAGAACCTCGACACCCGTGATATCGGCGTCGTCGTCCTGGGTGACTTCGCAGGCATTGAAGAAGGCCAGGAAGTCCACCGCACCGGTGAGATCCTCTCCGTGCCCGTGGGCGATAACTTCTTGGGTCGCGTGGTCGACCCGCTGGGCCAACCCATCGATGACATGGGCGACATCGTCCCCGAGGGCCGCCGCCCGCTGGAGCTTCAGGCTCCCGGTGTGACGCAGCGCCAGTCGGTCGGTGAGCCGATGCAGACGGGCATGAAGGCGATCGACGCCATGATCCCCGTGGGTCGTGGCCAGCGTCAGCTGATCATCGGTGACCGCCAGACGGGCAAGACCGCCCTGGCCGTCGACACGATCATCAACCAGAAGGACAACTGGGCCTCCGGGGATGTCTCCAAGCAGGTGCGCTGCATCTACGTGGCCATCGGCCAGAAGGCCTCCACGATCGCCGCGGTCCGCCAGTCGCTCGAAGAGCACGGCGCCATGGAGTACACCACCATCGTGGCCTCCCCGGCCTCGGACCCCGCAGGCTTCAAGTACCTGGCACCGTACGCCGGCTCGGCCATCGGCCAGCACTGGATGTACGGCGGCAAGCACGTTCTGGTCGTCTTCGATGACCTGTCCAAGCAGGCCGAAGCCTACCGTGCCGTCTCCCTGCTGCTGCGTCGTCCGCCGGGACGCGAGGCCTACCCGGGTGACGTGTTCTACCTGCACTCCCGCCTGCTGGAACGTTGCGCCAAGCTCTCCGACGAGCTCGGCGCCGGCTCGATGACCGGTCTGCCGATCATCGAAACCAAGGCGAACGACGTGTCGGCCTACATCCCGACCAACGTCATCTCCATCACCGACGGACAGATCTTCCTGCAGTCGGACCTCTTCAACGCCAACCAGCGTCCGGCCGTCGACGTGGGCATCTCGGTGTCCCGCGTGGGTGGTTCGGCGCAGACGAAGGCGATGAAGAAGGTCTCCGGCACGCTGAAGCTGGAACTGGCCCAGTACCGGGACATGCAGGCCTTCGCCATGTTCGCCTCGGACCTGGATGCCGCGACCAAGCAGCAGCTGACCCGTGGCGCCCGCCTGATGGAACTGCTCAAGCAGGGCCAGTACGCCCCGTACCCGGTCGCCGAGCAGGTTGCTTCGGTTTGGGCCGGCACGAACGGCCACCTGGACGCCGTCCCGGTCGAGGATGTCCGCCGCTTCGAGAAGGAATTCCTCGAGTACCTGCGCAACCGCACCGACGTGCTGACCACCATCACCCAGACGGGCAAGTTGGAGGACTCCACGTTCGAGGCGCTGAACACCGGCATCGAGGAGTTCAAGAAGGGCTTCTTCGGCGACGGGGAGCAGTTGGTTGGCCCCGGGCACGAGGAGCATGACGCCCTGGGTGAAGAGAACGTCGACCAGGAAAAGATCGTCAAGCAGAAACGCTGACGTTCTCCGTGAGGTGGTGCCGCGACCCGCGGGTCGTGGCACCACCGCCACGGACTAGGAAAGGATAAACATGGGAGCCCAGATTCGGGTCTACCGCCAGAAGATCGCCTCGACCTCGTCGATGGGCAAGATCTTCAAGGCGATGGAACTGATCGCCACTTCCCGCATCGGCAAGGCACGCAGCCGCGTTTCGGCTTCAATGCCATACGCCCGTGCGATCACCCGTGCCGTTTCTGCCGTCGCGTCCCAGTCCGAGGTCGAACACCCGCTGACCACCGAGCCGGAACAAGTCCGCCGCTCGGCCGTGTTGGTGATGACGTCCGATCGCGGCTTGGCCGGTGCCTATTCGGTCAGTGCGATCAAGCAGGCAGAATCGCTCATCGAACTGCTGCACGGTGAAGGCAAGGAAATCAGCACCTACATCGTCGGCCGCAAGGCCCAGGCGTACTTCGACTTCCGCAACCGCGACTATGCGCGGGTGTGGACCGGGGACACCGACGCTCCGAAGTTCGAAACGGCCCAGGAGATCGGCGAGGCGCTGCTGGAGGCCTTCAACACCCCGTACGAGGAAGGCGGTGTGGAGGAGATCCACGTCGTCTTCACGCAGTTCAAGTCCATGGTCCTCCAGGAGCCGACGGTCATCCGTCTACTGCCCCTGGAAGTCGTGGAGGAGGAAGTGCAACGCGAGAGCGATCTGCTGCCGCTGTACGAGTACGAACCGGAACCGGAACAGGTTCTGGACGCACTCCTGCCGCGCTACATCGAATCCCGCATCTTTGCAGCCATGCTGCAGGCGGCCGCATCGGAACTGGCTGCCCGCCAGCGCGCGATGAAGGCAGCCGGGGACAACGCCAACGAGTTGATCAAGAAGTACACGCGACTTCGGAACAACGCCCGTCAGGCGGAGATCACCCAGGAACTGTCGGAAATCGTGGCAGGTGCCGACGCGCTCAGCGCGTAGCAGCCGGCCGATCACCATTTACCCCCACGCTCTAGAGATACAAGCGAAGTGAGAGAGATGACTGCCCAACTAAACGAGCAGGGAACCGCCGCCGCAGCCCCGGGAGCAACCGGGCGCATCGCGCGCGTCACTGGCCCGGTCGTCGACGTCGAATTCCCGGCCGATGCCCTTCCCGCCCTGTACAACGCCCTGACCGCAGATATCACGCTTAACGGCGAGACCCACACGGTCACCTTCGAAACCAGCCAGTACCTTGGCGACGACCTGGTCCGCGCGATCTCGCTGCAGGCCACCGACGGGCTCGTCCGCGGCGCCGTCGTCCAGGACACCGGCTCCTCGATCTCCGTGCCCGTCGGCGACGTCGTCAAGGGACACATCTTCAACGTGCTCGGCGAACCGCTCGACGTTCCGGCCTCCGATCTGGAGATCACCGAACGCTGGCCCATCCACCGCGAGGCCCCGGCCTTCGCGACACTGGAAGCCTCCACGGAGATCCTCGAGACCGGCATCAAGTCCATTGACTTGCTCACCCCCTACATCCAGGGCGGCAAGATCGGTCTGTTCGGTGGTGCCGGTGTCGGCAAGACCGTGCTGATCCAGGAAATGATCACCCGTGTGGCCCGCAACTTCGGCGGTACCTCGGTCTTCGCCGGTGTCGGCGAGCGGACCCGTGAGGGCAACGACCTCTGGGTTGAAATGGAAGAATCAGGGGTCCTGAAGGATACCGCCCTGGTCTTCGGCCAGATGGACGAGCCGCCGGGAACCCGGCTGCGCGTGGCGCTGTCGGCCCTGACCATGGCGGAGTACTTCCGCGATGTGCAGAACCAGGACGTGCTGCTGTTCATCGACAACATCTACCGCTTCACGCAGGCAGGTTCCGAGGTGTCGACCCTGCTGGGCCGCATGCCCTCGGCCGTGGGCTACCAGCCCAACCTGGCGGATGAGATGGGTACCCTCCAGGAGCGCATCACCTCCACGAAGGGCCACTCCATCACCTCGATGCAGGCCATCTACGTCCCCGCGGACGACTACACCGACCCGGCGCCGGCCACGACGTTCGCGCACTTGGATGCGACCACGGAACTCTCCCGTGAAATCGCCTCCCGTGGCCTGTACCCGGCCATCGACCCGCTGACCTCCACGTCCCGCATCCTGGACCCGCAGTATGTGGGCCAGGAGCACTACGACACGGCCGTGCGGGTCAAGTCGATCCTGCAGAAGAACAAGGAACTCCAGGACATCATCGCGATCCTGGGTGTCGACGAGCTCTCCGAGGAAGACAAGATCGTCGTCTCCCGGGCCCGTCGCATCCAGCAGTTCCTGTCGCAGAACACCTACACCGCCAAGCAGTTCACCGGTGTCGACGGCTCGACCGTGTCCATCAAGGACACCATCGAGGGCTTCAAGGCCATCTGCGACGGCGACCTGGACCACATTGCCGAACAGGCGTTCTTCAACATCGGCGGTCTGGACGACGTCGAGCGCCAGTGGGCCGAGATCCAGGGCAAGAGCAAGTAGCCATGGCCGAACTCGAAGTCGAAATCGTTGCCGCGGACCACTTCGTGTGGTCCGGGGCAGCGGAACTGGTCAAGGCCCGCACCAGCGATGGCGAGATCGGCGTCATGCCCGGGCACAGCCCGGTCCTGGCGGTTCTCGCAGCCGGTGAGTTGGCCATCGTGCCCTCCAATGGCGAGCGGTTCACGGTCCAGGCCGACGGCGGTTTCTTCTCGGTCGACCATGACCGGGTTGTCATCGTGGCTGACAATGCGCAGCTCGACGATGCCGTCGCGGTAGGAAACCGATAGTCCGCCCTTGAACGACATCGGCATTCCCGTCATCATCCTGGCTGCGGCCCTGCTCCTGCTGTTGATGATGTTGGGTGCCATGGGGGTGCGTCGCCATCAGTTGCGGCGCGCCCTGGGGACTTTCGACGCCTCCATCTCCACGACCTCCGGGAAGTGGATGATGGGGGTTTGTCGTTATACGGGGACCGACCTGGAATTCCTCCGGTTGTTCTCGGTGACCCCGGTGCCCCTGCACCGCTACGCCAGGACGTCGCTGGAACTGATCGGGTGGCGGGAGTCCGAAGGTGAGGAACGCATCAGGGTCCAGCCCGGCGCCGTCGTCGTGGATCTGGTTGCCGGGGGGATCCCGATCCTGTTGGCGATGGATTACGGCTCCTATACGGGCCTGCGCAGTTGGATCGAAGCCGGCCCGGTGGCCGGGGTCGGGACGTGGCGCTGAAGCGACCACCCCTGGACATGGCCATGGCGCGCACCCCCTGGATGAGGGGATGCGCGCCATGGCTTTTTTCGTGGACTCCCGGCGGTGCGGCCGGAGGGCCCTCTAGATTCCGGTGACTCCCGTGGCCTGGGGGCCCTTGGCTCCCTGACCGATCTCGAACTCGACCCGCTGGTTTTCCTCCAGCGTGCGGAAGCCGTTGCTCTGGATTTCCGAGTAGTGGACGAACACATCGCCGTCAGCCTCGTCCGGCGTGATGAAGCCGAAGCCCTTTTCAGCGTTGAACCACTTCACGGTGCCCTGCGCCATGTATATCTCCTCATTGATGTGAAACTAACCGCACACGGCGTCTTGCCGCGTCCGGACGGTACCGAAGTGGGAAGATGCCGACGTGGCCGGCGGTACTTCACACCCGCAACCTGCTTTGCGGGCATGTACATGACCAACACAAAGACTGAGTTGATCATCACACATCAATGTGGCGTATTCAACGGCAAAAGCCCATGTGGCGGGTGATTACCCGTGATGGGGCGCCAGCTCGACCCCGTCGCGGTAGACGCGGAGGAGCCTGAAGTGCCGGTCGACGATGACGGCGTCGGCGCTGAAACCGATGCCCAGGGCACCGACCTCGTCGGTCAGGCCCACCAGTTCGGCGGGGACCGAGGAGGCCGAAAGCACTGCCTGCTCCAACGGAACCCCCGCCTCGACGGTGCTGCGGACCACGTCCAACATGGTGGCGGTGCCTCCGGCCAGCGAGTTGCCCTCGGCCAGCCGGGCCGCCCCATCGGCGACCACCACGTCCTGCGGGCCCAGGGTGTACTGCCCGTCGGGCAGACCAGTGGCGGCCATGGAGTCGGTGACCAGCACGATGGATTCGGCGCCGAGCAGGACGAACATCGCCCGGACGATCGCCGGATCCAGATGCACTCCGTCGGCGATCAGCTCCACCACGACCTTGCCGGCCGCGGCGGCCTCGAGGCAGGCGGCCACCGGACCGGGGGAGCGGTGGTGCATCGGGGGCATGCCGTTGAACAGGTGCGTCACGGTGGCGCGTTCGGTATAGCCGTCGAAGCCTGCCGAGGAGAGTTCCTCCACGGCCACATCGAGCGAGGCGGTGACGGTGGGCGCATCGGCGTTGGTGTGTCCCAGCGAGGGCAGGACCCCGTGGGAGACCAGTTGCTCCACCAGGGCATCGGAACCGGCCAGCTCGGGGGCGTAGGTCATGGTGCGCAGCTGGCCGCGGGCCGCGGCGACCAGTTCGTCCACGAAGGCCGGGTCGGGGGCCGAGAGCAGGGACGGGTCCTGGGCGCCGCAGCGCACCGTGGAGAGGAACGGGCCCTCGGAATGGATGCCGGCGATGAGCTCACGTTCGGCGAAATCGGCCAGCACGGAGGCGGCGGAGAGCAGATCGGCGCGGGTGGCGGTGACCAGCGAGGCGAGCAGCGTCGTCGTCCCGGCGGCATGGAGGAACTCGATGGAACGGGCCGCGGCCTCGGCGTCCCCGCTGGGGAAGTCCCCTCCGGCGGCTCCATGGCAGTGCACATCGACCAATCCGGGCATGATGGTCGCCCCCGCAGGCAGCTGCACGTCGGGATGGGAGGCGGACTGCGGCCACCGGGAGAATTCCTCGGGGGTGCCGACGAAGACGATGCGATCGGCTTCGAAGGCGATCACGGCGTCATCGAGGATGGCGCCTCCGGTGACGGCACGGCCGCGCAGGGACAGCCGGGTGGGTTCTTCGGTGGATGTCATGACCCCAGCATAGTTTCTGCCCGGCGGGCGACCTAGAAGAGTTTCCCGGGTGAAGCGGCGGGCCGGGGACCGGCGGGTCAGAACAGGCGGGAGGCGCTGTCGTCGACCCCGCGCATGGCGTCGTAATCCAGGGTCAGGCATTCGATGCCGCGATCGGTGGCCAGGGTGCGTGCCTGGGGTTTGATCTGCTGGGCAGCGAAGACCCCCCGGACCGGGGCCAGCAGCGGATCGCGGTTCATCAGCTCCAGATAGCGGGTGAGCTGCTCGACGCCATCGATATCGCCGCGACGTTTGAGCTCGATCGCCACGGTGGAACCCTCGGCGTCCCGGGCCAGGATGTCCACCGGCCCGATCGCCGTCATGTATTCGCGGCGCACGAGCTTGAAGCCCTCGCCCAGGGTATGGATCTGCTCGGCCAGCAGGCGCTGCAGATCTGCTTCGACCCCGTCCTTGATCAGCCCGGGATCGGTCCCGAGCTCATGGCTGGAATCGTGCAGGACCTCATGGATCCTGATGACCAGGTGGTCATCGACCTTGGAGTGCTGGACGCGCCAAGTCTCCACGACGCCCTCGGCTGCGGCATCCTCATCGGCCGGGGCGATGTGCATGGTCGCCGGCGGGCTCATCCAGTTCAGCGGCTTATAGGAACCGCCGTCCGAATGGATGAGGACGGAGCCGTCGGCCTTGACCATGAGCAGGCGGGTCGCCAACGGCAGATGGGCACGCAGACGGCCCAGGTAATCGACTGAGCAACGAGCTATCACTAAACGCACATCCAGCACTCTACCGTCCGTTCCCCCCGGTGGGCATTCCCGCTGCGCCGATGGAAAGCGATACGATCGCGAACATGCCCCGCTCCAACCGTCCGCGTCGCCCGCAGCGCCAGGCCCGCCCCAATAAGTGGGCGCAGGCCGAGCGACGCCGCAGCGAGGACGACGACGGGTTCAGGGGCCCGGGGCTGTCGATCCCCTCGGTGCAGAGCGCACCGGACGGCCAATGGCATGTCCGGCGGATCTCTGCGGCCCGGGCCGGGAAGAACTACACCTGCCCGGGATGCCATCGCACGATCGATCCGGGCGTCGAGCATATCGTCGCGTGGCGGGCGGACCATTGGAGCGGCGAGGAGGCCTCCGCCGCCTCCCGGCGGCACTGGCATCTCAAATGCTGGAACGGCCGCAGCTTCCGCTACTGATCCGGCCCGGGAACCGGACCGCCCCGGGACGGGGTCCTAGCGCCGTTCCTGCCGGGCCATGAATACCTCGCGGATCAGCAGCATCGTGGAGGCCGCCAGCGGGATGGCCATCAGGGCACCGACGATGCCCATGAGCGTCCCGCCGGCGATCACGGCGATCACGGCCACGGCCCCGGGAACCGCAACGGTGCGTTGCATCACCCGCGGCGAGATGAAATAGGCCTCGAACTGCAGGTAGCCGAAGTAGAAGATCGCATAGACCACCGCGGTCTCCCAGCCGACCGTCAGGGCGATCAGCGAGACCAGGATCCCGGCGATGACCGCCCCGACCA
This sequence comes from Arthrobacter sp. AOP36-A1-22, assembly GCF_052377615.1. Lineage (NCBI taxonomy): Bacteria > Bacillati > Actinomycetota > Actinomycetes > Micrococcales > Micrococcaceae > Arthrobacter > Arthrobacter sp. AOP36-A1-22. The sequence continues at coordinate 50,985 of NZ_JBQSWX010000012.1, read as the reverse complement.
GCGGGATGAATGCCAGGACGACGACGACCAGGGCCAGCAGCAGGGAATAGGGGACCCCGACGATCGTCATGATGATGAAGGCATACAGGGCGTTGAGCAGGGCGACGATGGCCTGGCCCATCACGTAGTTGCCCACGCTGTTGGAGATCTGCTCGGACAGCGTCTCCACGCGCTGGCGCTTGGACCGCGGGACCAAGCGGTAGGCCCAGGATTTCAACCCGGGCAACGCCGCCAGGATGTAGATGGCCAGCACCAGGACGATGAGTGTGCCGAACAGACCCTGGGCCACGACCCCGCCGACCCCGATCACCCCGCCGAAGACCCCACCGAGGGCGTCGGTGTTCTGGAAGAACTTATCGACTTCCTGAGTGATGCGTTCGCGGACCTGGAACTGCTCGTCGATGGTGGTGAAGAAATCCGAGTTCAGGAAGCTGTCGACGATGTCCGGGGCCTTCTCCACGAAGGCGGTGGTCTGCTTGACGATGGTCGGGATGAGGATGCCCACCGCACCGCCGAAGATGACGGCCAACAACAGCATCGCCGCCAGCACGCCCACCGGGCGGGGGACCCGGTGGCGTTCCAGATACCTGACGATCGGATCCAGCCCCAGGGCGATGAACAAGGCAATGGCGATCCAGACCAGCAGGGAGCCGACATTGGTCAGGATGAAATACAGTAGCAGCGCCAGCCCGACGCCGACGCTGAACATGAACCCGGTGAAGACCGGATGGTGTCCGCCCGGGACGTTGAGGAGCGGTTCGGCCTCGGGGTCGGCGGCGGGGCGCGCGGCCGGCGGGCGGGTGATTCCGGTGGCGTGCAGGAACCGGCCCAACAACGTCGGCTTCCCCGCCGGCGGGGCCCCGGTTGCCGGCTCCGCCGGGCGCGGGGAAGCCGGGACGTCGGCACTCGCGGCTTCGAAGGCACCGCGGTCGGTGCCGGGGAGTTGTTCGCCGTCGTCCGGGGTGGCATTGCTCTCTTTCATCACGAGCCCGAGCCTACCTTTCCGGCGTCATGCGGCGGGTGTTCGGCCGTCCGGATCCACCACATCACGTGCTCCGCGACACAGCCGGGAACCGCCGGGGTAACCGATTCGTTATCATTGCAGTGTGGCCGGTCTGCAACTGTGCCCGACCACGACCGAGGCCGATCATCGACCCCCATTTTGTTAGGTGTAATTACGTGCGAATCTTCATTGCTGCGATCTCCATTTTGCTGGGCGCCCTGGCCCTGGTGGTGGGGATCGGGCAGCGGACCTTCTGGGCGCCGCCCGAGACCGTGACGGCGACCGTGCAGACCGAGCTGAAGGACGCCCCGCTGACCGTGGTCGAGCCCGGCGTCGCGGAGATCGAGGACCGGCCCGTCGATGTCACCGTCGAAGCCGATGGCGAATTCACCGCCGCTCTCGGACGCAGTTCCGACGTCGACGCCTGGGTCGGCAAGGCCGCCCACAACACGATTTCGGGGATCGATGACGAAGCAATGACGCTGACGGCCGAGCACTCGAAGGGCGAGGCCAAGGTCCCGAACCCCAAGAACTCCGATCTCTGGGTTGCCTCCGAATCAGCCGATTCACATATGGTCCACCGCTGGACCGCACCCGACGAGGGCGACTGGTCGCTGCTGCTGGCCACCGATGGGACGAAGGCCGCACCCACCGACATCACCGTTTCCTGGGAGAACGACGCCACCGCACCGTTCTCCATCCCGCTGATCATCGTGGGATCACTGCTGATCCTCTTCGGTCTGGCCTCCGTCCTGGTTGGACGCGGCGGACGAGGCAAGGGCCCGGAGGCCTCGGCACCGACCGGTGGCGGGTCAACGACCCCGGCCGCCGGCTCCGGAAGCGGCGCCTCGACGCTCCAGCGCACCGCGACGGTCGTCGCCGCGGCCGCCCTGGTCCTGGTGCCGGCCCTGCCCGCCTCCGCTGCCACCGGATCCGCCACCGCATCCCCTTCGGCATCCAGCACGGAGCAGGACCAGGACGGCGATGATGTCCATGCCGTGCTGCAGGAGGACCAGTTGGACCGGATCCTGGAATCCGTGGCGGATACCGTCTCCAGCGGCGACAAGGCCCAGGATGCCAAGAAGCTCAAGTCCCGGGTCGGTGGGGACGCCCTGTCCCTGCGCAAGACAAATTATTCGCAGCGCAACGACGGATTGAAGATCCCCGCCCCCGGGACCGTGGCTGCCGCGCCGGTCCGTTCGGCAGCAGTGACCACCACCACGAAATGGCCGCGGACCTCGATGATCGTCACGCAGGCCAAGGACGCGAAGATCCCCCGGGTGCTGGTGCTCAAGCAGGAGGACCCCCGCGCGAACTACAAACTCATCAACGAGGTCTCCATGCTCCCCGGATCGGAGTTCCCCGGGCTGGCCGTGGGGGACACCTCGGTGCGGACCCTGGATAACAAGGACGATTCGGTGAAGACCGCTCCGGCCACGGCCGCCAAGGACCTGGCGGCCTACCTCAGCGATTCCAAGTCCAAGAAGAAGGGGCAGTTCGCCGAAAGCGCCTTCATCTCGGCCACCCATGAGGGACAGGCCAAGGAGATCAAGGACAATAAGAACGCCAAGATCAAGTATGAGCACAAGGTCGATCAGAAATCCCTCGAAGTGCTCTCCACCCCCAATGGCGGGGCCCTGGTCAGCGGGCTGTTGAACAGCACCATGACGGCCACCCCGAAGGAAGAGGGCGGCACGGTGAAGCTCGATGACGCCAGCGCCAAGCTCGCCGACGCCAAGAGCACCAAGAAGGGTGTGGTCACCAAATCGGCCGAACCCGTCGTCTTTTACATCCCCGGCGCCGACAGCAAGGACAAGATCCGCCTGATTGCGGGGGAGATCGTCCTGCAGTCCGCCAAAGTGAAGTAGTCCTCGGGGACCACGCCCATCCATTGGGCACCCACCCGAGGCAGACCATAAGGTAGGGGCATGAGCAATACCGAACCAGCAGCAGCTTCCAGCCGTGGCGCCGTCGATCTGTCAGGACTCGGCGCCCAGGACCCGCAGGCCGCGTCCGCCCCGGGGCCGGCCCAGATGCCGGCCCCGCCGGCCGGGCCATCACCGGCGGCCACCGAGGGGGCGACGTGGACCGCGGCGGTGAACCAGCAGGAGTTCACCCAGCTGGTCCAGGTCTCCAACACGGCACCGGTCGTGGTCTCGTTGGGCACCGGGTCCTCCGCGGCCTCGGTGCAGTTGGATGAAAAACTCCGCAGGATCATCGACGGCCATGCCGGACGCCTCGTCCTGGCGTTGGTCGATACCGACCGCGAACCGGCGATCGCCCAGGCCTTCAGGGTCCAGCAGGTCCCCTCCGTGGTGGCCCTGCTCAATGGACAGCCCGTCCCCATGTTCCAAGGCGATGCGGCCCCCGAGCAGATCGCGTCGCTGCTGGAGGAGCTCCTCCAGCTCGGGGTCCAGCACGGGGTGACCGGGACCGTGCCGCCTTTCGGGGCCCCGGAGGCCGAGCAGCCGGTCCCGCCGCTGCACCAGGAGGCGATGGACGCCATCGACGCCGGCGATTATGCCGGGGCCGTGACCGCCTACCGCAAGGCCCTGGCCGAGAAACCCAACGACGACGAGGCCCAGACCGGGCTACAGCATGTAGAGCTGCTCCAGCGCACGGCGTTCTCCGACCTGGATTCGGCCCGCAAGGCGGCCGCCGATCATCCCGACGGCATCGACGAACAGCTCGCCGTGGCCGACCTGGATGTCCTCGGCGGCCATGTCGAGGATGCCTTCGCCCGGCTCGTATCGCTGGTGGGGCGCACTGCCGCGGAAGACCGCGAACGCGTCAGGGCCCGGCTGGTCTCGCTCTATGCCGTCGTCGGGGCCCAGGACGAACGCGTCGTGAAGTCACGGCAGAAACTGGCGCGCGTCCTGTTCTAACCGGCTTGGTCCGCCCCCGGGCCGGGGCAAGCGTGCCTCCCCCTGAAGGCTGAGAAGCGGATTCAGCCATGAGGATGATGCCTTTGGCCCGGGCCCACTGTTAGGTTCGGAGCATGAACACCGAACTCCATCAGTCGACGGCCCCTGCCATCAGCTTGCGTGGCCTGGGCAAGCGCTATGGCCAGAAGATCGCCGTGAACGGGATCAGCCTCGACGTGCCCTCCGGCTCCTTCTACGGACTCGTCGGGCCTAACGGCGCCGGGAAGACGACCGCGCTCTCCATGGCCACCGGCATGCTGCGCCCCGATGCAGGACAAGCATGGGTCCACGGGGTGGACGTCTGGAAAGATACGCGCCGCGCCAAATCACTGCTCGGTGTTCTGGCGGACGGGGTGCGGCTCTTTGACCGGCTCAGCGGGCGCCAGCTGGTGACCTATGCCGGTCTGCTCCGCGGTATGGATGCTGCCACGGTGGACGAACGAACCGATGACTTATTGCGGGTCTTGGACCTGTCCGACGCCGGCGGAAAACTTGTGGTGGACTACTCGGCGGGCATGACCAAAAAGATTGCCCTTGCCACCGCGCTGATTCATTCACCGCGAGTGCTGGTCCTTGACGAACCCTTTGAAGCCGTCGACCCGGTATCGGCGGCAAATATTCGGGACATCCTCGCCGACTATGTCGGGCACGGAGGGACCGTCGTGGTCTCCAGCCATGTGATGGACCTGGTCCAGCGCATGTGCTCCCATGTCGCGATCATCTCCGATGGCAACTTGCTCGCCGCAGGAACCGTGGACGAGGTCCGCGGCGAGGGAAGCCTCGAGGACACTTTCGTGAACATGGTCGGTGGCCGGGCCGAAGGAGGTGGGCTCTCGTGGTTGCACACCTCCTGAAACTGAAGTTGGCGCTGCTGCGCAACGGTTTCAAACGCAGCCCGTGGCAACTCGTGGGCGTCATCATCGGGGGGATCTACGGCCTCGGGCTGGCGGTGCTGCTCTTCGTGGGGATGTTCGCCCTGGGCGACCAGCCCGCCGAACTGATCACCACCGTCGTGGTGCTGGCCGTCTCGTTGATCACCCTGGGGTGGGCGGTCATCCCGGTACTGCTCTCGGGAGTCGACCTGACGCTTGATCCCTCACGGTTCTCGGTCTACCCCATCCCGCCGCGGCAACTGGTGATCGGCCTGCTGCTGAGCGGTTTCATCGGGGTCCCCGGCCTGGTGATGCTGCTGCTCTTCGCCGGTCAGGGGCTGGCCTGGCGGGCCAATGCAGGACTGGCCCTGGTCGGCATCCTCTGCGGCGTCCTGGCGGCGCTGAATGCGCTGGCCCTCTCCCGGCTGGCCGTCACCGCCGCCACGGCGCTGACGTCCAACCGGCGATTCCGCGAGCTGGGAATGATCCTGCTGTTCGTGCCGCTGATCATGCTCGGGCCCATCCTCCAGACGGCGACCGAGGGGCTCGAGGCGGGACTGGGCTGGCTGCCCGACATCTCAGCGGTGCTGGCCTGGACGCCGTTGGGTTCCTTCGCCGCCGTCCCGGGGGACGTGGCCGTTGGGGCCTGGGGGCTGGCGGCCGCCAGGCTGGTGCTCTCGCTGGTCTATCTGGTGGTGATCATCCTGGCCTGGAAATCAGTACTCTTCCGGGCCCTGGAAACCCCGCCGCAACAATCGGGCGGGAGCCGCGCCGTCTCCGGGCTCGGTGTCGCCTTCCGGCTGTTCCCGGCCACCCCGTGGGGTGCCGTGGCCTCACGGTGCCTGACCTACTGGATGAAGGACCCCCGCTATGCGATGAGCATCATCTTCGTTCCGCTGGTCCCGTTGCTGATCTGGTTCTGGTCCTCCCAGGGCGGCGACTACACCGCCATGCTTTATCTGGCACCGATCATCGCCGTGCTGTTGGCCTTCAGCATTTCGGCGGATATCTCCTATGACAACACCGCGTTCTCACTGCATGTGCTCACCGGACTGCGCGGATTCGACGATCGGCTGGGACGGGTGGCCGCCTCGGCGGTCTTCGCCGTGCCGACCGTGCTGCTCGCGGCGATCCTGCCGGCGGCGCTGCTGGGGGAAACGGAACTGCTGCCCGCCATCCTCGGGCTCTCGCTCGGGGCCCTGGGAACCGGCTGGGCGGTCTCGAGCATCGCCTCCGCCCGCTACACCTATGCGGTCCCGCTGCCCGGGGACAACCCGATGAAGACGCCCCCGGGCACCGGGGCCCGCATGGCCGTCACCCAGCTGGCGACGTTCGGGTCCACGATCGTGCTGATGCTGCCCGAAATCATTCTGCATATCGTCTTCCTGGTCACCGGGCAGGAGCTCTACGCCTGGCTCGTGCTGGTCACCGGCGTCGTTTTCGGGGCCCTGATGCTGATGGGGGGACTACGGATCGGTGGACGCTGGTTCGATTCCAGGACCCCGGAACTGATGCAGGCGACCGTACTGAACCGTTAGGCCCGCAAGGAGTTGGTAGACTGGGGGCATGACGATGCCTGCAGACCCGTTTGAAAACGACCCCAACGACCCGGGCCAGGGCGGCGGCACCGCGACCATCGAGCGCGAAGAGCTGCGTGAGCACCTCGAGCCCGGTGACAGCGAGCGTTTCGCGCACTATGTGCGGAAGGAAAAGATCATGGAGTCGGCGCTGACCGGCGAACCGGTGATCGCCCTGTGTGGCAAGGTCTGGGTCCCGGGACGGGACCCGAATAAGTTTCCGGTCTGCCCGGAGTGCAAGGAAGTCTACGAAGGCATCCGTGCCCCGAAGGACGGCGGCGGCAAGGACGACAAGAAGTAGTCCTTCGCCGCGTGAAGCCCGCGCCTGCCCTCGGCAGGTGACGGCAAGGCATGGTGACGCACCGATCAGGTGGGCTCCCGTGTCGGTGGGACGGCCCGGGAGCCGCCCGCCATAAGATGGTTTTTTCTTTTCGGCCGATCGCGGCCGATTTCACCTGCCACCGAGCACTTGAGGAGGTTGGCCGTGGGCGATGCCCTGTTCAGTCTGGGCGAGTCCATGCCACCGGCGTATCCGGAGCGGGCGGCATGGGGAACGGCCACGAAGCTGCGCCAATGGCAGGCCGAAGCGCTGGAGAAGTACTTCGCCACCACGAGCAAGGACTTCCTCGCCGTCGCCACCCCCGGGGCCGGCAAGACGACCTTCGCCCTGCGTGTGGCGGCGATGCTGGTCGAAGCCGGAACGATCAACCGGATCACGGTCGTCGCCCCGACCGAGCACCTCAAGAGCCAGTGGGCCGATGCCGCCGCCCGGATCGGGCTGGCCCTGGACCCGAACTTCAAGAATGCCGACGGCCGGCATGGCGCCGACTTCATCGGGGTGGTCGTCACCTACGCCCAGGTGGCCAGCAAGCCGCTGCTGCATAGGGCCAAGACCGAGGCGGCCCGCACCCTGGTGATCCTCGACGAAATCCACCACGGCGGCGACGCCCTGAGCTGGGGCGACGGCATCCGTGAGGCCTTTGAACCGGCGGCCCGCCGGCTGGCGTTGACCGGAACCCCCTTCCGCTCCGATACGGCGGCCATCCCCTTCGTCGAGTACATCGAGGACGCCGAGGGCATCCGCCGCTCCAAGGCCGACTACACCTACGGGTACGGCGACGCGCTGAAGGACCACGTGGTTCGACCGGTCATCTTCATGGCCTATTCCGGCCAGATGCGTTGGCGCACCTCGGCGGGGGAGGAAATGGAGGCCCAGCTGGGGGAGGGGTTCACCAAGGACGTCACCGCGCACGCCTGGCGGACGGCACTGAACCCCGAAGGCGAATGGATCCCCTCGGTCCTCGCCGCAGCCGACCGCCGGCTGACCGAAGTACGCCATACCGTCCCCGACGCCGGCGGACTGGTCATCGCCACCGACCACGCCGATGCCAAGGCCTATGCCGCGCAGCTGAAGAAGATCACCGGGGAAAAGGTCACCACGATCCTCTCCGATGACGCGAAGGCCTCCGCCAAGATCGAGGACTTCACCGAAAGCAACGACCGGTGGATGGTCGCGGTGCGCATGGTCTCCGAGGGCGTCGACGTCCCGCGGCTGGCCGTGGGGGTCTACGCCACCTCCACCTCGACCCCGCTGTTCTTCGCCCAGGCGGTGGGACGTTATGTCCGTTCGCGCAAGCGCGGGGAAGTGGCCTCGATGTTCCTGCCGTCCGTTCCGATCCTGATGGCGCTGGCCAACCAGATGGAGCTCGAACGGGACCACGCCCTGGACCGACCCGAAAAGCATGTGGATGACCCGGACTTCATTCCCGAGGACGACCTCATGGACGAGGCCAACCGCGAGGAAAAAGCCTCCGATGAACTGAATAAACAGAAGTTCGAGGCACTGGACTCCCATGCCTCCTTCGATCGTGTCCTCTACGACGGAGGCGAATTCGGGACCGGGGCCATGCTCGGCTCCGAGGACGAACAGGACTTCCTGGGGATCCCCGGGCTGCTGGACGCCGAACAGGTCGGGGCGCTGTTGCGCCAACGCCAGCAGGAACAAGTGACCCGGCGCGGTCGCAAACAAGGGGCGCCCGCCGCCCCGGTCGAGGATCCCTCGGTCACCGACCACCGTCGACTGACCGAACTGCGCAGCCAGCTCTCCAAGAACGTCTCCGCGTGGGCGGCCCGCACCGGAACACCCCACGGGGTGGTCCACAACAAGCTGCGGGAAGTGTGTGGCGGGCCGGCAGTGGCCCAAGCCAACGCGGACCAGCTCAACCGTCGGCTGGATAAGTTGCAGGGCTGGTTCGTCGGCAAACGCTGAGAGACACGCAAGGTTCCACGGGCGCTTTGGTCAGGAGAAAAACTTCGATGTCTGAAGGTCCTCGTCTGGTCCCTGCCAGCTACGTTGTTTTTCGTCGTGCCGATCAGGTCTTGCTGCAGTTGCGGCAAGGTACCGGATACATGGACGGATGCTGGGCCGCCGCTGCTGCCGGTCATGTCGAAGCGGGGGAATCCGCCGTCCAGGCGGCAGTGCGCGAAGCCCGCGAGGAACTGGGGGTCTCCCTCGACTCCGGGCAACTGGTTCCGCTGACCACGATGCACCGCGGGCCTGGACCCGGGGTGGCGGAGGAACCACGGGTGGATTTCTTCTTCGGTTGCGAGCAATGGCAGGGAAGACCCCGGCTGATGGAGCCGGACAAGGCCGCCGATCTGTGCTGGTTCTCTCTCGACGACCTTCCACATCCAGTCGTTCCCCATGAACGGTACGTCTTTGAACGCCTGGCGGCGGGTCTGCCGGCCCTGACGACGTTCGGCTTCGATACGCCCTGAGAGACGTACCGAGGATGCGCTCCATTCCCCGGTGGCCCCATCCAGGCACTCACGGAGCAGGTCGGCGTGTCCGTTATGTCGGGCGTATTCCTCGATGAGATGCAGGAAGATCCAGCGCAGTGTCACGGGCTGGCCATCCCGGCGACGAACCGAGACCTCATCCAGGGATTCGTGGGCCCGCGCGATCTCACGGCTGGTCGTGATGGCGTCGTCCAGGTGGGAGACTTCGCGGCGGACTTCCTCGTCCGCGTTCTCCGCCAGCGGATCGAAGCCGTGGTGGTCCCCGTCGGGGTCGTCCCCGGTGCAGTGGAGATCCGCGGATTCGTGGCCGGAGAAGACCTCGGCGAACCAATACCGCTCGACCTCCGTGAGATGGCGCAGCAGACCACGCAGGCTCAAGGGCGAGGGCGCAACGGCTTGCCGTCCCAGCTGCTTCGCGCTGAGCCCGGCGCATTCGGTCTTCGAGGTCGCTCGATGGAAATCCAGCCACACTTCCACGGCACTTCGCTCGGTGTCAGCGAAGGGCGGATCGGTGCGTTCGGGAACGTCGAGAGGGGGAACCTGGTCCGTGCCTCGACGTTACACTCACCGCCGGAAACACGCGGACCGTGTCATCACAAGAAAAGCGAACGTTCCCCACGGTTGTTGTTGACACCCGAAATCAGTAGGCAGATACTACGAAAGTGACCCGCCTCACCGAGCCATTTGACCGCATGATGTAGATCGTGCTCGACAGAAGAAGCCGAAGATGTCTTCACCAACGTCACCTCCCACCAAGGTCAAGGTCGAACTGGACCGGGGCCTGAAACCAGATATCGGCAAGATCGGTCTGCTCTTCACCGGGGTTGGTTCCATCATCGGTTCCGGATGGTTGTTCGGTGCCTTCGAGGCGGCATCTTTGGTCGGCCCGGCGGCGATCATCTCGTGGATCCTCGGGGCCATCATGATCATCATCGTCGCCCTGAACTATGCAGAGCTCGGCGTCATGTTCCCGGTCGCCGGCGGTGTCATCCGATTCCCGCATTACTCCTTCGGTTCCTTCGCCAGCTACACCAGCGGGTGGATCACCTGGCTGGCGGTTGCGGCCACGGTTCCGATCGAGGTCCTGGCGGCGGTTCAATACGCCTCCAGCTATCTGCCATGGCTCATGCACGATGTGGAGGGGACCCTCGTGCTCACCGGCGGCGGCATCGCTGTCAGCGTCGTATTGGTGGCCTTGTTCTGTGTCATCAACATGTTCGGCGTCAAACTCTTCGCCCGGTTCAACAACATCCTCGTCTGGTGGAAGCTCGCCGTGATCCTGCTGGTCATTGTCGTGCTCGGCATCCTGGCCTTCCACCCGGGACATTTCCACGAAGCCCGGTTCGGTGGCTTCATGCCCGAAGGGGTGGGGCCGATCTTCGCGGCACTTCCTGCCGCCGGCATCGTGTTTTCCTACCTGGGATTCCGGCAAGGGGTCGAATTCGCCGGCGAAACGACGAATCCGCAAAAGAACGTCCCCTTTGCACTGATCGGTTCGATCGTGATCACCGGCATCATCTACGTGCTGCTGCAGATCGCCTTCATCGGGGCCGTGCCGGACAGCCTGCTCGACAACGGCTGGTCGGGCCTGTCATTCACCAACGACGCGGGCCCCTGGGCGCAAATCGCAATCGTCCTGGGAGCGATGTGGCTCGGCGTCATCCTCTACGTCGATGCGGTGGTCTCTCCTGCCGACACGGGCCTGATCTACACGGCACTGTCGCCGCGTCTTTCCTACTCCCAGGCCCGGGCAGGCAATGCCCCGTCGGGCTTGCAAAAGCTCAATAAGCGGGGGGTTCCCTGGGTCGGGCTCATCGTGATGTTCGTCGTCGCTTGCTTCATGTTCCTCCCGTTCCCTTCCTGGGCGAAGCTGGTCGGTTTCATCACGACCGGAACGGTGCTGTCCTTCGGCAGCGGTCCGGTCACCGTGGCGGCCCTGCCCCGTCAACTCCCTGACCAGGAGCGTCCCTACCGCCTTCCAGGAGGGGACGTGCTCCCGTTCCTCGGATTCCTCTGCGCGAACCTGATCGTGTACTGGACGGGCTGGGATACGAACTGGAAGCTCTTCGTGGCGGTGCTGATCGGCTACATCGTCCTGGTCCTGCACTACGTATTCAGCGATCGCAGCAAGATCCCGCCACTGCAGATGAAATCCGGAGGGTGGATGCTGTTGTGGATGGCCGGACTGGCGTTGCTGAGCTGGATCGGGCACTACGGGGACGGTTCGCTGGATCTGCTGACCTTCGGGTGGGGGGAACTCGGAGCCCTGGTGCTGACGGCGATCGTGTTCTGGGTAGCCGTGACGCGGCGCTTGTCACCCCAGGAAGTCGTGGACAACGTCTACCGCACGCACCTCGAGGACCCCGAGGACGGCAACGAAAAGACGACGAGCGGCTGAATCCCGCGCTATGCCTCGCACACGAGTAGATCTGCGCGGACCTGCTTGACAGTCCACCCGGGCGGGGTTGCCGCATTCGACCGCCTTGGCCTCCGGAGTAGGCCAAACAGCGGGTTCCGTCCAGCCGGTAGTGGCGGGATGCGCCCGTTGCGAACCCCCTCGATGGCGATGGTAGGGCGGCATAGACTAGTCGAATCCAAGGTGTTGTGCCCATCACCGGCCCCCGATGTGGAAGGGACCTTCCGGACGTCACGGCGGTGTTGAGGGCCCAGTGACATTCCTGGGGAAGGGAGGAGGGACCGTGAGTCAAGCACAGACCATTCCCGGACCGATCCCTGCACGTGGGACGGCCCTGGTCGTGGGGGCCTCATTGGCCGGATTGGCGCTGGCCATCTCACTGGCCCGATCGGGGCTGGCGGTGGACGTCCTCGAACGGGCCGAAGAGGAACGTCAGGGTGGCACCGGGCTCCGTCTCTGGGGCGGGATGGGGGAAACCAGCCGGCGGCGCGACGGATCGGGGACAGCGATGCCCTCCATTGCCTCGATCGCCTCGGCAGGTGCCCCTGGACCCGAGGGCTGGGCGACCGTCCGGCGCAGGTTGGCAGATGCTGCTGCCTTGGAACCGGGGGTATCAATCCACTATGAGAGCGAAGTCGTCGATATCGGCCAAGACGCCGAAACCGCGTGGGCTTCGGATGCCAACGGCAAGGTCCATGTGGCGGATATTCTCCTGGGGGCTGACGGGCACCGCAGCCTGGTACGCCGCAGCGTCGACCCGGCACACCCCGATGCCAGCTATGCCGGCTACATGATCTGGACCGGAAAGGCCCCCTACGACGCGGCTCCCGGGTGGGCCGAAGGCCGCAACCACATGGACATGATTACCCTGCCCCACGGGGACGGGGTCATGATCGTCGGGGAGACGAAGACCAACGGCGAACCCCGGAGATATTTCTGGCAGTGGTACGACCCCACCAGCAACGACTACTTGCGTGAGACCGGAGCCCTGGTGGACGACGTCTCCCAGTACTCACTGGTCAATGAGCGGATCGCGGCCTCGAAGTACCAGGACATCCACGAGCGGTCCGCGCATTGGCCGGAGCCATGGGGCCGGATCGTTCGCCATAGCGTGAAGCAACGCAGGATCATCGCCACACCGATCGCCGAATATGTTCCCCGACGACTGATGCATGGACGGATCGCGATCATCGGGGACGCGGCGCATGTGCCTTCACCCATGACCGGGGCAGGCTTCGATACCGGGTTGGCGGATGCCGAGACCCTGGGCGCACTCACCCAACGCGGTGTGGTGGGTCCACGGGGCAGGAAGGTCCTGAACGCCTATGAAAAACAGCGACTCGGGACCGCCCAACGGATGGTCAGGTCCGGCCAGGGATTTGGCCGGAGTCTGCTGGAACGGACGACCGGCTGACCCGGACCAAGCCTTCGAATGGATCCCAGGAATTCAGTCGGAAGTGAACCACCCCTTGACCCTGCGGTAGAAACGCTGCCGCTGCCGCTTCCTGCGGCGCTGGGTCGATGCGTGGTCGGGATCCTGGTCCCGCAGGTACTTCAGGAACATACGAGCGGTCTGATCGTTCTTCGCCCCGGAAACCGGCTGGCCGATTGATCCGAACATTGCGACTCACCTCCAGACGGCACGAGGAGCTCGGGTGCCGTTAACCCGAGAGTACACGCCCCGAATCGTCCCGGCCACGGTGGCATGCGGGGCTGGGACCGGTTAGTTCCAGTAGGAGACCAGGAGGACCGACGCGGAGAGAACCAACATACCCAGACAGTTGAGCCAGAACTCATGCCTCAGGAAGCGAGCGCGAAGGTGTGCGATGGCGGCCGCCAGGAAGTAGGCGATGACCGCCAGATTGGCAGCCCAGGCAATACCCGGGACGGTGATCCCCACCAGCAGGCCGGCCACGGCGAGGAACTTGATGAGAATCAGCGCCCACCACCAGTTCTAGGGAAAGCCCACCCCATCCAGGCAGTCCCGAATGAACTTCGGTGGGTGGATGGAAAGGACGGCATCTGCGAGCAGTATCAGCGCGAGCAAGAAGGTGGGCCACCAGGGGTCAGGAAGCAGGATCACGTCAACGGTCCTCGGGATCCAGCAGGGAAGCCACCACGGAGGTGAGCTCCTCACGGACCGTGTGCTGATCCAGGGCGCCACCGGCCCAGGAGAGGAGTACCCCCAGATAGGCGAAGTAGATGGCCGTCGCCGTCTGGGTCGCGGTGCCCGGGGGCATGCCATGTCCTTCCAGGACATGGGAGAACTCCGTTTTGAGGGTGGCCGCCAGGGCTTGGAAGATCCCGGAACCGGGGCCCCCGCGGAGCAGGACCGCCCCGTAGTCCCGAGCCAGCGGCATGTTGGCGGCAAAGAGGTCGATGAAGGGCCCGACCAGGGTGGTGATGGCATCCGCCGTCCGGGCACCGGATTCCCCCGAGCCCGGAGGTTCCGGGGGCAGGGGGCGGTGGTCGTGGACACCGGAGATCCACTCCTCGAAGACGGAGACGAGCAGTGCCTCCTTGCCGCCCTCGGCCATCACGGTGCCGATGCTCACCCCGGCCTGCGTGGCCACCTGGCGCACGGTGGTTGCCTTGAAGCCGTGTTTGAGAAAGAGGGCTTCCGCCGCGGTCATGACCTTCCGCCGGGTTGCCCGACGTTGGGTCTCACGTGATTGAACGTGTTCACTGAACATGTTCAACAACGTATCAGAAACCCGGGGTGACGGCGTCCCACGGCGGAACTGCAAGACTGGGCCGATGACCCCCGCTTCAGTTGTCCTGGATCGTTTCGTCTCCTCCGTCGAGGAGGAACGACTCGGCGCCTACGGGGTGCACGTCCTCATGGGGGAGGACGAAGCGCAGCATCGATGGCGAAGCGATGACCGGGAAAACATCTATTCGGTCTCCAAGGGGGTGTGTGCCCTCGCCATCGGCATGGCCGTCGACGAAGGACTGCTGAGCCCGGCCACGACGGTTCCGGGGCTGTTTCCGGAAATCGAGCTCGGGCCCGGGGTCGACCAGGTATCGGTGGGGCACTTGCTGGCCATGACCAGCGGAATCGACTTCCAGTGTTTCGGGATCGTGGAGGTGCCCGGGCCCGATCCGGTGCAGGAGATGCTGGCCAGCCCCAGTAGCGGGCCGGGGACCGTGTTCCAGTATTCCAATGCCAGTACCTATGTGGCGATGCGCATGCTCGGCAGCATCGTTGGTGATGTGCGCGACTGGCTGATCCCGCGGCTCTTCGAACCCCTGGGGATTCACAATCCGCAATGGCAGCGGTGTCCACGAGGGTGGATCAGCGGCGGCAGCGGCTTGGAGTTGCGGACCGAGGAGTTGGCGCGCATCGGGCGCGTGCTGCGCGATAGGGGCCAATGGGGCGGAGAGCGGTTGGTGGATGCGGCGTGGATCGACAGGATGCACGCCAACTGGTTCCCGACCGGAGCCGAGGCCCCTTTCGACGGTTATGGACTGGCGGCCTGGCGGGGACCGGGTCATGCGTGGCGCTTGGATGGAAAGTACGGGCAGTACATCCTGGTCGATGACATCAGCGACGCCGTGGTGACGATCACCGCCCATGAGGAATCGCGTGACCACCGTTTGATGGAACTCGCCCACGAGGCCATCACGGGCCGGTCGCATGGGCTCGTGGGCAAAGGGGTGGAAGGCTCCGCTGACTAGAGGCGTTCATTACGTGATCGACCCCGAAACATGAAGACCCGTTCGGGGGCCCCTGATATTGTCGACAAGTATATGACCGACATCACTTCGGCCGCCGTCGCAAACCTGCCTCGGTTCACTCGCACTATCGGACACCGCAGGGCTGTTCAGCACTAGCCGGCCGCGATAGCTCACCAAGGAGGGGAGAACTTCATGGGTTCCCTGATACTCATGATCATTGGTTTGGCCGTCATGGCGGCCGGCTATCTGGTCTATTCCAAGTTCCTCGCGCAGAGGGTCTATAAACTCGACAGCAGCTTCGTGACCCCGGCCCATGAACTCAAGGACGGCGTGGACTACATGCCCACGAATAAGTTCATCCTGTGGGGCCACCACTTCACGTCGGTCGCCGGGGCCGCGCCCATCGTCGGGCCCGCGATCGCGGTGATCTGGGGCTGGCTTCCGGCCTTGCTCTGGGTCACCCTCGGCACCGTCTTCTTCGCCGGGATGCACGACCTCGGTACGCTGTGGGCCTCGACGCGCAATAAGGGACGCTCCATCGGAGCGCTCTCGGCCCGCTACATCGGCAAACGCGGGGCCAACCTCTTCCTCGTTGTCATCTTCCTGGTCCTGCTCATGGTGATCGCGGCCTTCGCCGTCGTCATCAAGAACCTGCTGATCAGCACGCCGGGAGCCGTCATCCCCGTCTGGGGCGCCATCGTCGTGGCCCTCCTGGTGGGCGTGGCCGTCTACCGGCTGCGCTGGTCGCTGCTGCCCGTGACCGTGGTCGGCGTCGTCGTCCTGTACGCACTGATCGTGGTGGGCGACAAGATGCCAGTGGTGCTGCCCGAGTCGACGCTGGGCATGTCCCCGGCCACCTTCTGGATCCTGGCCCTCTTCATCTACGGGGCGGTTGCTTCACTGCTGCCGGTATGGGTCCTGCTGCAGCCGCGTGACTACATCAACGGCGTCCAGCTCTTCGTCGGTTTGATCCTGCTGTTCGGCTCGGTCCTGCTGGCCACGTTGTTCTCCGCCTCACCCCCGGATGTCGTCGCCCCGGCCATCAACATGAACGTTCCCGACGGAACACCGAGCATGATTCCGCTGCTGTTCGTGACCATCGCCTGTGGCGCCATCTCGGGCTTCCACGGCATGGTCGCCTCCGGTACGACCTCGAAGCAGCTCGACAAGGAGACGGACGCCCGGTTCGTGGGGTACTTCGGTGCCGTCGGCGAAGGCCTGCTCTCCCTGGGGACGATCCTCGCGGTCATCGGCGGCTTCAAGTCCGTGGCCGAATGGAATGAGATCTACAGCGAGTTCGGTTCCGCCGGGGTCAACGCCTTCGTCGAAGGCGGCGCGAACCTGATGCAGAACGGCATCGGCCTTCCGGCGTCGCTCAGTGCCACGGTGCTGGCGACCATGGCGGTGCTGTTCGCGGCCACCACCATGGATACCGGGATGCGGCTGCTGCGCTTCGTGGTCCAGGAAGCCGGAGAGGCGTTCAAGGTCAAGATCGGCAAGATCCCCGCGACCCTGATCGTCGTGGTCCTCGGACTGGGACTGACGTTCTCCCAGGGCCTGGGCGGCGAAGGCGGTCTGCGCATCTGGCCGCTGTTCGGCACCACGAACCAGCTGATGGCCTCACTGAGCCTGTCCATCATCGCGGTCATCCTGATCCGCAAGGGACGCAACCCCATCACGGCGCTGATTCCGCTGGTGATCATCTTCGTCATGGCCTTCTGGGCCGCGATCGAACAACTGGGCAGCTTCACCGACCCCGCCAACCCCGATTGGATGCTCTTCGCCCTGGACGTCATCATCATCGTGGCCAGTGTCTGGGTCGCCGTCGAAGCGATCCTTGCCATGCGCAACGCCACGAAGATGGTTCCCGAGCACGAGGGGGCCGATGCCGAACTGACGGCGACCAGGGAAGACCTCTAGCCCGATGGAACCAGCATCGACCGACCGGCGCCGGGACAAGTTCTCCCGGCGCTGGTCCGCTTTCCGGGAGGGACTGTACGAGTTCTATGTGGGACCGTACCGCCAGATGTTCAAACGGGAACAACAGGAAGAAGACGATCTGTTCATGATCGCCGTCCTGGGTGAAGCCCTGGGGGTCCCCGACCCCGCCGCCTACTACACCGCCGAACTGATGCCGGCCGTCTGGGAGGACTTCCATGCCTGGCATCGTCGCGTCGGCATTCCCCGATCGCCATTGGACCATATTGGATGTTGCTGAAACTCGCTAGCGAACGCAAAGTACTCTTCGTCGGAGGCAAGGGAGGCGTCGGCAAGACCTCCGTGTCATCGGCCTTGGCGCTGGCCCGGGCCCGCAGCGGCGGGCGGGTCCTGCTCGTCTCCACCGATCCTGCGCATAACCTCGGTCATATCTGGGACCTGAAGCTCTCGGATACCGCGACCCGGGTGTGTACCGCTGCCACGGGGTATGTCGATGCCGTGGAAATCGACCCGCAGGCCACCATCGAGCGCCACTTCAAGTCGGTGGGCGCCACGATGATGAAGCTCCTTCCCGAGCAACTGCACCGCTCCGCGCAGCAGCATCTCGACCTGGCGAAGACCGCGCCGGGCAGCCACGAATCAGCAGTCCTGGAACGGATCGCCGAGCTCATCGATCTGGGAGCCGCCGACTATGACCTGGTCCTGTTCGACACGGCTCCCTCGGGGCATACCCTGCACTTGCTGACCCTGCCGGAAAAGCTGACGGGATGGACGGAATCCTTGCTCGCCAGTCGGTCCAGATCCGAGCGGTTCGCCGCCGCCGCCCGCGGGCTCGTCGGCGGTGAAGACCCCCAGGCGGCAACGGATTCGGAGCTGCGCCGGACCTTGATCGCCCGCCGCGACCGGTTCTCCCGCATGCGGGAAGCGATCACCGACGAGACCGCCACCGGTTTCGTGATCGTGAGTCTGGCCGAGAAGATGCCCGTGGCCGAGTCCCTGGACATCGTGCGGCAATTGCGCGATTTGGGGATCGACGTCGCCTCCCTGGTGGTCAACCGCAGATCACCCGCGGATGCGGGGTCGTTCCTGGCCGAACGCAGAGAACTCGAAGACGCTTCACTGCAGGTGCTCCGCCGGAACCTCCCCGCGGTACCGATGACCGAACTGCCGTTGCTGGCCCGGGACCTGACGGGGGAGGAGGCCCTGGAGGAACTCGCGGCGCTGCTGGCGGGTGCCGGAGGGGCCGTCGACTAGTGGGGAACCGTGAGGTTCTGGTTAGCTGTGCCAATGAACGACGACCTTCCGAGCATTGAATTTGCCTTCCCGGGGCCGCTACGCGACAGCTTGATTGCTGCCATCGAATCCGGCGCCAAAACCTCGACCAGCTCATTGATGCGCGAATACGAGGTCGGTGATGGGACGCTGCCGGTTGTCGGCGACGCGGGCTGCGTCGTCGGCTCCGACGGCGAAAGGCTCTTCGCCGTGGAGACCACCGGCGTCGACTTCGTGCGGCTGGCAGATGTGCCCCTCGACCATGCCTTGGCCGAAGGTGAAGGCCATACCTCGGTGGCCGAATGGCGGGCCGACCACCTGGAGTTCTGGACGTCCGCCGAGATCCGGGCCGAACTCGGAGCGGACTTCGAACCCGATGACGACACCATGGTCGTCCTGGAACGGTTCGCCGTCGTTCGCTGACCGCCTCGGGATGACCCGTTCGGGTGGACGATCCCGTTCAGTCGCGGTGGAGGGATAAACGCAAGGTGGGTTGCTCCCGGCGCACCCACCCCAGGGATTCATAGAGGGCCAGACCGTCCTCGCTGGCCGCCAGATCCACCCTGGCCGCCGAGGTTTCATGGCGGAACCACTCCAGGAGCGCCTGGACGCAGGCACGGGCATGTCCACGGCGGCGATGGCCCTCGAGGGTGACGACATTGGAGAGGTGCCCGGTCACCGTTGCGCAGCTTGCCGGCGACGGTGGTGTGGTGTGGACATAGCCAAGCGCCGCCGCCACTGCTGTCCCGAAGGAATAGACGATGTACGCACAGGCATCGACACCCAAGTGGTCGGTGAACCATTGCGACGCCTCGGCCAGCCAGGGAGCTTCCGGAGAGGACGCTTGGCCCATGGTCTCGAACATGACGGCCCGGAGCCTGACGAGCGCGCCGATATCCTCGGTGGTGACCCGCCGAATCACCGGCTCCACCGGAGCGGACGCCGGGGCAGCGCAAAGGGAGCCAGCTCTCGGTTCGCCGATCATGCCGGCATCCCCTCGTAGCCGGCGGGGCTCAGCCACAGATGCCCTCCGACGACCTCACGGCCAATGGAGAGCGAATTGTCCAGGGAAGGCTTGTTGTCGGGGTGGATGTGACCCCAGAGCACGTCGCCGACCGAGGCGATCGGCAACCGGCCGCAGAGCTGGAGCAGTACGGCCCGGCCCAACCGGCGTCCACGGTGCTCCGCGTTGAGGCACAGCTCCTGGACGCTGTATCCCGACATGCCGTAAGCGTTCTCGCGGGCAGCGGCAACGACACCGATCGGCTCAGAATCCGAACACACCTCGAACAGCAGATTTTCTGTGGCTGCGCTGGACAGAAGATCGACGTCGGCCGGGGACGCCCAGGACTTGATGCCGGGGCGCGAATGTTCCAGCTCGTCGTATATCGCGGCCACACGGTCTGCCGCTGCTTGAGGATCGACGGCTCGAAGCTCGACGCTCTCCGTGCTGCTCGGCATGGCGCGCCATTTAAGGGTTTCCAACAGTCCGGCGACAATGAGCAAGTCAGTGGCCGCGTGCCCGGCATAGGTACCGCACCGTGCCAGCTCGGAGAGGGTCTGTTCCGGATCGGGGCAGTGGATGCGAAGGCAGAGGGGTGAGAAGGCGGTGAAATGCGGCAGGACGTCGGCCAGGGCCGCCAACTGGGAGGGCTCCGGGGCGAGGGAGGTGGCGATGATGTCGACAAACGGCCTGCTGATATCACGGACCCTGAAACGGATGCCGGCGATTGCCCACTCTCCGCCGGGAAGGGGGATGCGGCGATTGGCCCATTGGAGCGGATCGTCAATGGGCAACTGGACGAGATCGCGGATCTGCGCTCCCCATGCTGCATCACCCACCAGGGCCATACTGGGTTCAAGCCATTCGCTGAGGTTGCGGTGTAGGGAAGGAGACCATTCCACGATGCGAGGTGACGTCCACGCCGTGGCGGCTTCAATGATTTCGGCGGAGAGCATTCAGGCAGTCTAGTGCGACGGTGGCCTGCGACTGGGTCCCACTGGTCGATCCGGTGGTCGAGGCCTTCGCGCAGCAGCCCACCGGTATTGGCAGGGAAGGTCGAGTCACCTACGGTCAGTGGCATGGGATTCATGACGCTTGATGGAGCCAGGATCGCGTTCCGTGTAGCGGGCTCCGGACCTGCGCTACTGGCGCCGGAGTGCAACTTCACCTGGTCCCGGGAAATGGAGGGGTTGATGGCGCGCCGGTTCACGCTCATCGTCGCTTCCCCGCGGGACTTCGCAACCAGCACACGCACGGGTGCTCCCTATCTGCCCAACCGTTGGGCCACCGACCTGCGGCAGGTGGCACACCAATTGGGCCATGAACGGTTCCTGGTCTTCGGCTACTCCTTCACTGGTGCCTTCGGACCGTGGCTGGCACTTCAGCTGGCCGAATACGGGTCGGTGGCAGCTGTTGCTTCGGGTGGGTTCCCCCTGCTCGGTGACTACGGGATCACCTCGCGCGACGTCGACGCCGAGCTGGCGGGATTGGAAAAGGACCCGGCGATCCGGGAGCGGTACAACGAACGGTTCGATCTGTGGGCCGGGGCGGAATTCTATCGTGATCTGGCCGAACTGGCGCCCGATGCACTAGTCGATCTCATGCCTTGTCCACTCTTCGGCTTCTGGGGCGCGCAGGATCAGGATGCCGTGGGAATGATCATGCCCCCTCATGAACTAGGCGAAGGCCTGGCTCGTCGGGGAGTGCGCTGGAAACAGTACGACGGGTACGACCACGAAAGGCTCAACAGCCAGTTGCAGGTCGCGTGGCCGGACGCCGAGAAATGGCTCCTGGAGCAGGCGGCCGAACAGGGGCTCTGAACTCCACTGACGGCAATGCCCCCAGGACCCGTAGTCGACATGGCATCATGAACCGATGGCCTACACGATCAGACGCCCTGCTGCCGCCGATGCCCCCGCCCTGGCCGGGTTGCATGTGGCCACGTGGCAACAGACCTATGAGCACCTGCTGCCCGAGGGCTTCTTCACCGAGGAGCACCGCCGCAAGCGCCAGGGGATGTGGGAGCACATCCTCGGCCAGGAACGGGAGGACTTCGAGGTCCGCCTGGCCGAGCAGGACGGCGAACCCCTCGGCTTCGCGTTCTCCGGCCCGAGCGTGCCCACGGCGAAGTCCGTGCCACCGCGCGAACGTCAGCTGTTCTGCCTATATGTGCTCCAAAGCGGCCACGGAACCGGCGTCGGACAGGATCTGTTCAACGGGGTGCTCGGCGAAGAGGCAGCCATGCTCTGGGTCGAACCGGGCAACCCTCGGGCCATCTCCTTCTACCGACGCAACGGCTTCGAGTTCGATGGGACCGAACAGACCGACCCGGGAACACCACGCATCGTTGAAGCGCGGATGCTCAGGTAGGCCCACTCGCGGAAAGGGTGGCGGCGCCTAGGCATCCTGGTCGATGGCGACCCCGGCCCGGGCCAGCTCACCGAGGACGGTGGGCACCGTCACCCGGTGCACGGCGGCCGTCAGCCGGGCCAAGACCGTGGTGTCGAATCCGGCCCGCGCCGCGTCCAGGGCGGTCTCCCGGACACAGAAGTCGGTCGCGATGCCCACGATGTCGACCTTGTGGATATGCCGGGAGCTCAGCCATTCGCCCAGCGACTCGCCGGGGGTGCTCTCCAAGGATTCGCGGTCCGCCTCCTCGGAGGTGGCCGCCGGATCCTCCGGGTCCACCAGGGTGGATTCGAAACCGGAGTAGGCGGCCTCGTAGCGGCCCTTGCGGAAGGTGGCGGTCAAGGCGCCGGCCTTCAGGACCGGGGCCAGCCCGGGGTGTAGTTCGGCCCCCGGGGTGCCGGCGACGCAGTGCACCGGCCAGGAATCGACGTAGTCCGGTTCGGAGGAGAAATGGGTCCCCGGGTCGATATGCCAATCCTGGGTGGCCAGGACGGCGGCGTACTTCCAACCGTGGTCGTTCAGGTAGGAGGTGATGGCCGCAGCAGTGGCACCACCTCCGCTCACCCCGAGCGAGCCGCCCTCGCAGAAGTCGTTCTGCACGTCGACGATGATCAGGGCCGTTTCCATGTCTTGCTCTCCTCCTTGGGCACCCGGTGGTCGGGTACCTATAGATGATCCACGAATTCGGTGGGGATCACGGGTTCACCGCGCTGCAGCCGCTTGGAAAGACCCGGCATTTCCTTCACGCTGTCGCGATGTCGTTGGGTGGCACGCTGCAGTCCCGCGGAACCGGTGTATTCCCGGGCGACGACGCCGTCGGTCACCAACGGGACCAGCAGGTCGCGGTCGTTCCCATCGGAGGCCGGGGGCTCGCCGATGCCGACGATCTCGGCGGTGGCGCGGCCGCGCTCGTTGAGCCGGCGCACCGCGTATTTGCGGCCGCCGACGCTGACCTTGTTCTTGGCGGCCTTGGCCACATCGACGAAATGGCCGTCGTCGTCCTGGCGGGACACCAATTTATAGACCATGGAGGCCGTCGGCGCCCCCGAGCCGGTGACCAGTGCGGTGCCGACCCCGTAGGCGTCCACCGGGGCCGAGGCCAAGGCGGCGATGGCGTATTCGTCCAGATCGGAGGTGACCATGATGCGGGTGTTGTGGTTGCCCAGGTCATCGAGCAGCCGGCGCACCCAGCGGGCCTGTTCCACCAGGTCGCCCGAATCCAGCCGGACGGCGCCGAGTGCTGGCCCGGCCACCTCCACGGCGGTGCGGACCCCCTGTTCGACGTCGTAGGTGTCCACCAGCAGGGAGGTATCGGCCCCCAGGGAGGCGACCTGGGCTTCGAAGGCGGCCCGTTCGGAATCGTGCAGCAGGGTGAAGGAATGCGCCGCGGTGCCCACGGTGGGAACCCCGTAGTGCAGGCCCGCCTCCAGGTTCGAGGTGCTGTGGAACCCGGCGATGACCGCGGCGCGGGCCGCGGCGACGGCCGCATGCTCCTGGGTCCGGCGGGACCCCATTTCGATGCAGGGCCGGTCCCCGGCAGCGGCCATCATGCGTGAGGCGGCCGAGGCGATCGCCGAATCATGGTTGAGCACCGAGAGGATGTAGGTCTCCAGGACGCAGGCCTCGGCGAAGGTCGACTCGACGGTCAGCAGCGGCGAGTTGGGGAAGTAGAGGTCGCCTTCGGCATAGCCGTAGATGTCCCCGCTGAACCGGAACCCGCTGAGGTATTGCAGCGTCGTGTCATCCACGACGCCGCGATCGGAGAGGAAATCGAGTTGCTCGGTGCCGAACCGGAAGTGTTCCAGGCCCTCGAGGATGCGTCCCGTTCCGGCGACGACCCCGTAGCGGCGGCCCTCGGGGAGCCGCCGGGCGAAGGCCTCGAACACGGAGCGGCGGTGTGCGGCCCCCGAGTGCAGGGACGCCTGGAGCATCGTGAGCTCATAGTGGTCGGTGAAGAGCGAGGTCGGCTGCTGCCACATCGGTCGGAGGACTCCTCGGATCGTACGGTTCAGGACCGCGCTGCCGCGCTCCCACCCACACTCTATCGGCTGCCGGGGCCCTGACGTCGTAGAATGGAGGGTATGCCTGTCTTGACCGCACCCACCGATGTCCTGCCACGCAGCGAGACGACCGAGCAGCAGGAACTGGATACCCCGTACGTCCTGCTGGTTTGGAACGACCCCGTGAACCTGATGAGTTACGTCAGCTACGTGTTCCGCAGCCACTTCGGCTACTCCGAGACCAAAGCCGACCAACTGATGCTCGAAGTCCACCAACAAGGGCGTTCGGTGGTCTCCACCGGTGCCCTGGAACAGGTCGAAGCCGATGTCGCAGCAATGCACGGCTACGGGCTGTGGGCGACCTTCCAGCGCGCGGACCAGGGCTGACCCGATGGCCCGTGCCTTCAAATCCACGCCCCGCGGCTTCACGGCCCGGCTGGATTCGACCGAACGCGAGTTGCTGAGGGGATTGTTCGAGGACGTCGCCACGCTGCTGGCCCCCGAGGACGACGGCGCGGCCCCGGGGGAGGAACCGGATCCGCTCTGGGCGATGGTGGGCATGGATCCGCGCACCCACGCCGCGGAATTTGCCGCCCCCACCGATCCCGCCGAGTTGAGGTTGCTGCCCGATGCGGTGCAGGGGGACCAGGACGCCTCGCTGGAATACCGTCGATTGACCGAAACGACGCTGCGTGAGCGCAAGATCGGCGCGCTGAAGGCCGCCGCATTGGCGATGGAATCGTCCGCCCTGGCCTTCGATGCCGCGGCGGCGAACCAGTTCGCCCAGGCCCTGAACGATGTCCGTCTGGTCCTGGCCGAACGTCTGGATCTGCGTACCGAGGACGACGCCGAACGGATCTCCTCGGTCATCGACGCCGCCACGGTCGATGACGTGGACGAATATCTGGCCCTGGTCTACAACTTCGTCACCTGGTTGCAGGAAACCCTGATGCAGGCACTGCTCGGTTCGTTGTGACGTGGGAGACATCCGTGTTTTATTACTGCCCCCTCGCCGACACAGGCAGTATGGTCGGTAGATCATGAACAGCCACGCCTCCGCGCAGCCCCCCGGCGATGCCTTGCAGGATCGCCGGGCCGCCCGTGACCGCTCCGCACCGCTGGGGATCTTCGACTCTGGTGTCGGCGGCCTGACCGTGTCCCGGGCCATCATCGACCAGCTGCCCCATGAATCCACGCTCTACGTCGGCGATACCGCCAACAGCCCCTACGGGCCGTTGCCGATCGCCCAGGTGCGGGCCAACGCGCTGGGAGTGATGGACGAACTGGTCGACGCCGGGGTGAAACTGCTGGTCATTGCCTGCAACTCCGCCTCGGCAGCAGTGCTTCGTGACGCCCGCGAACGCTATACGGCCCGCTACGGGATCCCCGTGGTGGAGGTCATCCAGCCGGCGGTCCGCCGTGCGGTCGCCGCGACCCGCAATGGCCGCATCGGTGTCATCGGCACCGAGGCAACCATCGGCTCCCGCGCCTACGAGGACGCCTTCGCCGCGGCCCCGCAACTGGAGATCACCGCAGCCGCCTGCCCGCGGTTCGTCGAATTCGTCGAAAGCGGCGTCACCGCCGGCTCCGAACTGCTGCGCACCGCCGAACGGTACCTGGCCCCGCTGAAGGACGCCGGGGTGGACACCCTGGTGCTGGGCTGCACGCACTACCCACTGCTGACCGGGGTCATCTCCTACGTCATGGGCGACGGCGTCACCCTGGTCTCCAGTGCCGAGGAAACCGCGAAGGACGTCTACGCGGCGCTGATGCGCCACGGGCTCTCCAGCGAAGCCGGCGAACACGGCGCCCACGATTTCATGTCCACCGGCGACTCCGGCTACTTCGAGGTGTTGGCCCGCAGGTTCCTGGGCCCCGAGGTCCAGTCCGTACGGCATATGGCCCACGGTGGAACCATCCACCCCACCGGGGAGATCCCGCAGGTGCTCGTCCCCGACGCCGGCGTCGTCCCCGAAGGAGCCGCCGTGGGGGAGCAGCCATGAAGATGACCATCATCGGGTGCAGCGGCTCCTTCCCCGGCCCCGGCTCACCCGCCTCCTGCTATCTGGTCACCGCGTTCGACGGCGAACGCATCTGGCGGATCCTGCTGGATCTGGGCAGCGGCGCGCTGGGGGTGCTCCAACGGTATATGGATCTGGAGGACATCGACGCGATCTTTTTGTCCCATCTGCACCCCGACCACTGCATGGACCTGTGCGGGCTCCATGTGGCGGTGCACTGGAACCCGAACGGCTGGAACCGGGAACGGATCACCGTCTGGGGCCCCGAAGCCACCGCCGACCGGATGGCCACCGCCTACGGGCTGGAACTGGACCCGGGCATGCACGAGGACTTCGACTTCCACCACTGGGTGCCCCGGCAGAAGGTCGAGCTTGGACCCTTCACCATCTCGGCGGTTCCTGTCCGCCACCCGGTCGAGGAAGCCTATGCCATCCGTGTCGAGGCGACCGAACCACTCCAGGACGGGACGACCCGGACCTCGGTGCTGGCCTATTCGGGGGATACCGACTCCTGCGACGGCCTCGTCGAGGCGGCCCATGATGCGGATATGTTCCTCTGCGAGGCGGCCTTCGAGGAAGGCCGGGACGACGGCATCGACGGGGTCCACCTGACCGGCAAACGGGCCGGGGAAATGGCCACCGCCGCCGGGGCCAAACGCCTCCTGCTCACCCATATCCCGGTGTGGACGGATGTGAACACCGTGGTCGACGAGGCGAAGACCACGTACGACGGCGGTCTGGCGATCGCCGTGTCCGGGGTCACCTATGGGGTGTGGTCGGGGGACCGGCTGGGCGAACCGAAGGACAGGCCCGCCCCGCGGGACCCCTTCCGCCCCTGAACCCCTGATACGGGCCCCGGTGTCCGGCATTAGACTGGGACCCATGACTACAGGCTCCAATGCATCCACCATCCAGCGCGCCGACGGGCGCGGAACCGCCGATCTGCGGAAGGTCACCATCACCCGCGGTTGGTCCCTCCAAGCCGAAGGTTCGGCCCTGATCGAGTTCGGCAACACCAAGGTGCTGTGCACCGCCTCCTTCACCTCCGGGGTCCCGCGCTGGCTCAAG
The DNA here is from genome assembly GCF_052377615.1 of Arthrobacter sp. AOP36-A1-22. Classification (NCBI taxonomy): domain Bacteria; kingdom Bacillati; phylum Actinomycetota; class Actinomycetes; order Micrococcales; family Micrococcaceae; genus Arthrobacter; species Arthrobacter sp. AOP36-A1-22. Next base: position 24,005 of record NZ_JBQSWX010000012.1, on the reverse strand, counting down.
GGCGAGGGCACCGGGTGGGTCACCGGCGAATACGCGATGCTTCCCCGGGCCACGAACACCCGCAACGGCCGTGAATCGGTCAAGGGCAAGATCGGGGGGCGCACCCATGAGATTTCCCGGTTGATCGGCCGTTCGCTGCGTTCGGTCATCGACACCAAGGCCCTGGGTGAGAACACCATCGTGTTGGACTGCGACGTGCTCCAGGCCGACGGCGGAACCCGCACCGCGGCCATCACCGGCGCCTACGTTGCCCTGGCCGATGCCATCACCTGGGCCCGCGGCCAGAAGCTCATCGCCGCCAAGGCCAATGTGCTCACCGACAGCGTGTCGGCGATCTCGGTGGGCATCATCGATGGCACCCCGATGCTGGATCTTCCCTATGAGGAGGACGTGCGGGCCGAAACCGACATGAACGTCGTGGTCACCGGATCCGGTGACTTCGTCGAGGTCCAGGGCACCGCCGAAGGCGCACCCTTCAAGCGGGACGAACTCGATGCGCTGCTGGATCTGGCCCTGTCGGGGACCGCAGAGCTGGCGGTCATCCAGCGCGAAACCCTCGAGCAGTGATGGCGCCGTCCCCCCGGCTGGTCCTGGCCACCCACAACCAGGGCAAGTTGCGTGAGCTCCGCGAGCTGCTGCGCGGGCAGGTCCCCGGACTCGACGTGGACACCCAGGTCGTCGACGCCGGTGCCGTGGACGCCCCGGACGTCCGCGAAACCGGGGTGACCTTCGAAGCCAATGCCCTGCTCAAGGCCCACGCCGTGGCCGAAGCCACCGGGTTGCCGGCCATCGCCGATGATTCGGGCCTCTCGGTGGACGTCCTGGGCGGGGCGCCGGGGATCTTCTCCGCCCGCTGGTCGGGCCGCCATGGCGACGACGCCGCGAACCTGGCGCTGTTGCTGGCCCAACTGGCCGATGTTCCCGCCGAACACCGCGGCGGTGCCTTCGTCTGCGCCGCCGCCCTGGCCCTGCCCGACGGCACCGAACAGGTGGAACTGGGGCGCCTGGAAGGCACCGTGCTGGAAGCACCCCGCGGGCAGGGGGGATTCGGCTACGACCCGATCCTGCAACCCGTCGGTGAGGACCGTAGCTGCGCCGAGCTGGACAGTGCCGAGAAGAACGCGATCAGCCACCGCGGCCAGGCCTTCAGGGCCCTGCTGCCCCACCTCGTCGAGGTGCTGCGGGCCGGCTGATCCGTCGCCGAGTCTTCCGGGTGTAGGCGCCCGGCCAGACCAAGGAATCCCCCTGATCCGTCGCGGATCAGGGGGATTCGTGCATCCGGCTAGCTCCGGGCGGGTTTGCGGGCCTTGATCAGTTCCACGGCGATGGGCACGACCGAGAGCAGCACGATGGCCACGAAGATGATGTCGATGTTGTTCCCGACCCAGGTGTACTGCCCGAGCCAGTGGCCCAGCAGGGTCACTCCGACCCCCCAGAGCAGCGCCCCGACGAGGTTGAAGGCGATGAACGTGCGATAGTGCATCTTCGCGACCCCGGCGATGACCGGGACGAAGGTCCGCACGATCGGCACGAAGCGGGCCAGAATGACCGCCCGGCCGCCGAATCGCTCGAAGAATTCGTGGGCCTTGTCCACGTATTCCTTCCTGAAGAACCGCGAATCGGGTTTATTGAACACCGACGGCCCGGCCTTGTGGCCAATGAGATAGCCGGTCTGGTCCCCGGCGAAGGCGGCGATGAACACGCATCCGGCAAAGAACCACAGGTTCACGTCGATGGCCCCCGTGGCGACCAGCAGGCCCGCAGTGAACAACATGGAATCGCCGGGGAGGAAGAAGCCGACCAGCAGGCCGGTTTCGGCGAAGACGATGCCGCAGACCAGCAGGATGATCCAGGGCGCCAACCGTGGATCGCGCAGGAAGACATCGGGGTTCAGGAAGTCCGGCAGCAAGCCGGCCATCTGGGGCTGGAGGGTCACTGCGGCGTCCAGGGCCGGGCTCAGGGCGTCAATCATCACAGGGTCCAGCTTACCGGCGGGCTGGCCACCGGCTGGGACGAAAGAGGCCTTCGGGACAAAGTGTGGGCAGACTCCCAGCAATGCCCCGCTAAGGTGGTGGGGTGGCTTTGGACTTTACGGCGATCGATTTCGAGACGGCCAATGGATTTCGCGGGTCGGCCTGCTCCGTTGGCGTCACCCGCGTCCGTGACGGGGGGATCGTCGATGAGGCCTACTGGCTGATGCGCCCGCCCGAGGGGTTCGACCACTTCGATCCGCGCAACGTGCAGATCCACGGGATCACCGCCGATATGGTGGCCACCGCGCCCCGCTTCGGCGAGGTCTTCGGGGAACTGGCCTCCTTCATCGGTGCCGATACCGTCGTGGCCCATAACGCGGCCTTCGACCTCGGGGTCATCCGTTCCGCCCTGGAGGTCTCCGAACTGGCGGGCCCGGCCTACGATTTCGCCTGCACCGTGAAGCTGGCGCGCAAGACCTACTCGCTGCAGTCCTATTCGCTGCCCTTCGTCGCCGAAGCCGCGGGATCGCCGATGGAGAACCACCACGATGCCCTGGCCGACGCCAGGGCCTGCGCCTCCATCATGATCGACATCGGCCACCGGCATGCCGTGGACTCGGTCTCCCGGGCCGCCGGCGCCGCCCGCGTGGCGATGGGCCATGCCGCGGCCTACGCGCCGGGGGACGGCCTGTCCAAGGCGACGGTCTCGGCCAGGGAACGACTGGCCGCTGGAATGCTGGTCCCCGCCCAACCGACCTGGGCCGGAGGCTGGCCCAGCGAAGGGGAGAACCCGCCGCCGAACCCCGGGGCCGACCCCGCGCACCCGCTCTACGGGGAGACGGTGGTCTTTTCCGGGAACCTGTCCATCACCCGGCAGGAAGCCAAGAACCGGGCGGCGGAGAACGGGGCCACCTGTGCCAGCCGGGTCACCCGCGCCACCACGGTGCTGGTCGTCGGCGACGGCTTCGTCCCCGGGGATCTGCACACGACCCGCCTGACGACCAAGGTCAAACATGTCCTGCGGTTGCGCGAGGCCGGACGCGGGATCTCCCTGCTGTCGGAAGGTGAGTTCCTGCAACTGGTCGACGGGTTCCGGCTCGCCTGATCAGCCCGCCGGTTCCGGGGCAGCGCCGAGGACGGCTTCGACCCACCGGTGGTGCATCTGGTGGATGACCGAATCCACGGCGGACTGCGGCCGGCCGTCCGCCGGCCGATATCCGCGGGCCGAGGCCACCAACGCCGCCGCGTAGCCTGCCGTATCAGGATCCGGTGCCGACCCCAGACGCCGGACGACGCCGGGGACCCCACCGGTTTCGGACAATCCGGAGGCCATCTCCTCGAGGGCGGCCGCCAGGGCGGCACCCAGGGCGGTGGAGGAGGTCCCCTCGTCCTGCGCCAACTGCTCCAGCAGCTCCTGCCAACGCTGCGTCGCCTCCACGCCCAGGTCCAGGCCGGCCCGGACCGCCAGCGCCGCCGATGCGGCAGCCCGGTGGGCCGCGGGGGCACCATGGGTCAGGGCCGCGGCATCGGAGGCGAGCCGTGCCGTCGTGCCCTCATCGACCCGCGGCAGCAGGGCCATGACCGCTGCCCGCGGCAGGACCCCCGGACCATCCGCCGTGGGGTGGGCCGGCCGACCGGTACTGGCCATCTCCGGGTCGGACAGGGCCGTGCGGTTCTGTGGATCCCCCGGGGCCAGGTTCGGGGCCGGGAGCACACCGGTGTCGGCGAAGGCGGCGTCGATCCACCGCGGCAGTGGTTCCGGGGCCCCTTCGGGGAAGGAACCGGTGACGGCGTGCCTCCAGCGCAGCCCGGCCAGCCACAGGCAGGCCGCCTCATCGGAGGCGACCCCGTCATTGGCCCATTCGACGGCTTCGAGGAGGCCATCGAGCAGGAACAACTGCAGGGTCTCCGTCTCACCCGGGGCGTCCAGGGCCCTGGCTGCGGTGGCGCCGGCGGCCGTGGCCTGCAGGATGGCGAGCACCCGGTCGGAGAATTCGGGGCGTGGTTCGAGGTTTTGCGGCGTCTGGTTCACCCGGACAGTCTAGGAGATGGCCCGGCGAATCTAGCCTTGCTCCGGTGACTGCGCATAGATCTTTTCGACGAACGGACGCGAACGTTGGGTGAAGATCCCGCGCTTGAGCTTCATGGTGGGAGTCATGATTCCGCTGGCTTCGCTGAGATCGGTCAGCAGCGGGAGGAACTTTCGGACCTGCTCGGGACGGGACACTTTCGAATTCGCCTTGCTGACCGTCTGATTGAGTACTTCGAGAAGTCCGTGCTCCTCGATGGTGACCGCCCCACCTGTCTCGGGGATTCGAAGGCCCGCCAGTCGGGTGACCCCGTGTCGATGGGCCCAATCGATGACGGCTTCGAAGTCAAGGAGCAGCAGGCCGCCGAGAAAAGGGCGGCCTTCTCCCACCATCACGGCATGGGCGATGAGGGGATCATTTTCGACGTAGCCTTCCCAGATGGTGGGGGAAACGGTTTTGCCGCCTGCTGTGACGACGACATCCTTGATGCGCCCCTTGAGGGTCAGCTGCCCGCGCTCATCGAGCTCGCCGAGGTCACCGGTGCGGAAGAAGCCGTCGATGAAGGCCTCGGTGTTGTCCGCGGGTCTGTTGTATCCGGAAAAAACACCGGCCCCGCGAGCCAGGACCTCGCCCTGATCCGAAATGCGGACTGTGGTTCCCGGCATGGGCACTCCCACGGAACCTGCCGTGATTGCTCCAGGAAGGTTTCCGGTCAGCGGAGCCGTGGTTTCAGTGAGTCCGTATCCTTCAATGACGGGTAATCCTAGACCGCGGAAGAACAGCGATAGTTCAGCGTCCAGCGCCGCGGCACCGGAGAGGAGATAGCCCAGGCGCCCACCGACCAGTTTTCTGATCCGGGCATAGAACAATCCATCAAAGAGGGCGTGCTTGATCCGGAGCCCGAGCCCGGCTCGTGCTGCCGGATGTGTATCGCGACGCTCTGCCAGCCGGCCCCATTGCACCGCGGTGTCCTGTGCCACCTTCCAGAGGGGGCCGAGATGTTTTGCCTCGGCGGCTGCTGCAGCGGATGTCCGTATTTTTTGCAGAACACGCGGGACCACCACCAAGAAGGTGGGTTTCAGTGCGCCTAGAGCCGGTACCACCTCACGAGTGTCGCCCAGGTGGGCAATGCGCATGCCGTTGGCCAGACAGATCAGTTGGAGCCCGCGGGCCAGTACGTGGGCCATCGGGAGGAAAATCACCGTGTTGCCGGATTCCTGGACCACCTCACCGTAGGATCCGGCCACATTCAGTACCTGGTTGACGAAGTTCCCATGGGTGATGAGCGCACCCTTGGGTGCAGCGGTGGTCCCCGAGGTGTAGACGATGGTTGCCACCGCATCCAGTGTGGCCACCAGCCGTCGTTGCTCCAGGGCCTCATCGGTGATGTGTTCGCCGCTGTGCACCAGAACGTCCAGGGACGATTCAGTGTTCGGATCCATCGTCCAGATGCGCCCATCGGCCATGCCGGCTTGCTCGAATCCCTGTTTGAGTATCCGGGCGTGTTCCGTCGTGCCGGCCACACCGAAGCGCACGTCGGCGTCGGTGATAATGGCCGATATCTGGTTGACCGCCGCGGTCTCGTAGAGGGGAACGATGACGGCGCCGGCGAACCAGGCGGCCATGTCCGCCAGGGCCCATTCATAGCGGGTGGGCGAGATGATGGCGATGGATTGACCGGGCTGCAGGCCCGAAGCCATGAAGCCTTTGGCCAGGGCTCGGACCTGCCCGACGAACTCTCTGGTGCTCACTTGGTCCCAGGGATCCGTGATCGCTGCGCCGGCGGAACGAACTTCGAAGGCTATGTGGTGGGGCGAAGTCCTGAGCCGTTGCATCAGGAGCTCTGTTGCGTTTCGATAAATGGTTGGACCCACCAGGGGCGGCGTGGTGAACTCTTTCACGGGGTGTCCTCATTAGACAGTGTGTGCAGGTGGTTGCGCATCAGGACTTGGGTAGCGTCAAGAAAGTTGCTGACGATGGTGCTGTGCTCAACGGGTAGGCCCTGGAGCTGTTCGTAGAGGGCAGTGGCCAGCGGATGGGTCGGGTCCAGGATTCCCTGGAAGGCCGTGTTGGTTGCCGTCAACATGACATGGCGCCTGTCTGCCGCGCCCCGGTTGCGGGTGAGGTAGCCTCCCAGCTCCAGACGGTTGGTGATGGCCGTAGTGGTGGCCGCGGTGGAGCCCAGCTCCAGCGCGAGATTCCCCGAAGTCATCGGCCCTGACTGGGTCAGCACCGAAAGGGCACGGAAATCCGTGAGATTCAGGCCCAATCCCAGAGCCGTTTCCCGCTCGCTTTCGCGGGCCAGAATCAACATTTGCTGCAAGGTCGTGGCGACGGAAAGGTGGGACAACATGGCGGCTTCCGTTCCTTAAGAGCAGGCTTCGAGTATAGTCAAGATTCTTTGATCATCAAAAGATTGAATGAAATTTTATCGGTAGCATCGCCTCCGCGAAAGCTCCGCATGGCAGAGAGGAACTTTTCCGTGAAAAAGTCTGAGCGCACGGCGCTGATCACGTTGCCCATCGTGCTGATCATCGGAGCCTTGCTTGCTGCTGCCGGCAGCAGTGGCGGTATCACCCTGGGAGTGATCCCCGTCTTTGCCCTGGCCGTGGGCATGGCCATCGTGATCCAGTGGATGGCTTTTATCCCTGCGTTTTTGGCGCAGACCGAAAAGTACTATGACCTCACCGGCATGCTGAGCTATGTGGCGATTACCGTCATGATTCTTGTGGCCCTTCCAGATATCGACGCGCGTTCCCTGATCCTGGCCACGATAGTTCTCATCTGGACGTTGCGGCTCGGACTCTTCTTGTTCCGTCGTATCAGCCGAGCGGGCAAGGATGACCGTTTTGACCAGATCAAGCCCTCCTTCGTCAGGTTCCTGAGCACGTGGACGCTCCAGGGGTTGTGGGTCACCTTCACCGCGGCCGCGGCGTGGGTGGCCATGACGTCGGATCACCGAGTTCCCCTGGACGGTTTTGCGCTCGTTGGCGTCCTGCTGTGGATGCTCGGGTTCGGTCTGGAAGTGGTGGCCGACCAGCAGAAATCGCGGTTCAACGCCGACCCGTCGAAAAAAGGAGGATTCATTTCCTCCGGCCTGTGGTCGACCTCGCGCCACCCCAACTACTTCGGTGAGATCCTGCTGTGGATCGGCGTCGCCATCGTCGCCTTCCCGGCACTTGAAGGATGGCAGCTGGTGGCACTGATTTCACCGGTCCTGGTCATTCTGCTCCTGACCCAGGTCAGCGGGGTGCCCCTGTTGGAAAAGAAGTCCGATGCCAAGTGGGACGGCCAAGCAGACTATGAGGCCTATAAGGCAAGGACCCCGGTCCTGGTTCCTCGGATCTGGTAGCCGGTTCCAAGGCGCCGAAGGCCGTGATCCGTGGAATCACCTGGACCCGGCAGGAAAATCCGCGCCATGGTGCGGGGGTGCGGTGTCCGGGTCACCCGACCGGTCCAGAGGATCGTCGGGTGACCTCCCGCCGGCCTAGGACTTGGTGGTGTAGTTGCTTTGGCGTTCCAGGATGGTGGTCACAGTGGTCTCATGCCAGACGGTCGAGTCGGTGAAACAGGTGACGACCTTCCACCCGGACAGGGCATGCTCGTTGAGACTGGCTTCAAGATCCGAGGGTTTGAAATCCGGGTAGTCCTTGATCCTGTCGGTGATGACTTTATATTCATGCATGGCCGGTCCTCCTCGCGGCGAGTGGCGAAGCCCGTTGACGCCCCGATGTCGTGGAGAACACGTCGAACGTGTTGGTCAACAACGAGAACCATGTTCCCGAGGGCGACGGTCCTTAATTCATTAACCAACTTCCCGGCGCCAAAGTCCAGAGGTCCGACCACTCCGGCGGGACGCCCGGTCGGAGGACGGATCAGATGATGATCCTCAAAGGCTCTTCCAGCGTGCGTTTGAGATCGCGCAGGAACGCCGCCGAAACGGCGCCGTCCAGGACCCGGTGGTCGGAGGTGAGGGTGATCTTCATGATCCGGCGGCTGGAGAGCTTCCCGTCCTGCACGTAGGGCTCCTCGGTGGTGGCGCCCACTGCCAGGATCGCGGCCTCGGGTGGATTGATGACCGCGGTGAAGTTGTCGATGCCGAACATGCCCAGGTTGCTGATCGAGAAGGTCCCGCCACTGAATTCGGCCGGGGCCAGCTTGCCGTCCCGGGCCTTCGTGGCCAAGGCCCGGGTTTCCGTGGAGATCACATCGAGGCCCTTGGTGGCGGCGTTGCGGACGACCGGGACGATCAGCCCGTCATCCAGAGCCACCGCCACCCCGATATGTGCCCGCGGATGCTGGAGGATCTTGTCCCCGGCCCAGGAGGCATTGACCTGGGGGTGGTCCTCCAAGGTCAGGGCGCACGCCTTGACCAGCAGGTCGGTCACGCTGATCCTGGTCCCGGTGTCGGCGAAGCGTTCATTGATCTCGGCGCGCAGGGCGAAGAGCCGGTCCACGGCCACCACATTGGTCAGGTAGAAGTGCGGGGCGCCAGCGCTTTCGGTGAGTCGTTCGGCCATCACCTTGCGCATCATCGTCAGGGGAACCTCCACCGATTCCGTCTCATCCGTGGAGGTATTGCTCGCCGCGGTCTTCCCTGCGGGCTGCTGCGGGGCGGTGTCGGCCTGGGCGGCCACCGCGGCTTCGACATCGGCCCTGACGATCCGACCGCCTGGGCCGGTCCCGGTGATCGACGACGGATCGATGCCATGCTGTTCGGCGATCCTGCGGGCGAGCGGGGAGGCGAGCAGGCGTCCGCCGGTGGCCCCGGTCGGGGGGCGAGGCTCCATGGTCCCGGGCGTCGAAGTCCCCTCGGCGGGCCGTGGCGCGGGGGCGCTTTCGGACGCCTGGGCGGGGGAGTCCTCAGGGGCGGCAGGGGACGGGGCGTCCTGTCCGGTCGGGGCGTCGGCACCGGGCTCGGTCCCGGACCCCGAGCCGATGAACGCCACGGGTTCCCCGATGGCGACCATGGTGCCTTCCTCGACCAGGATCTTCTCCAGGACCCCGTCGTCGAAGGCCTCGAGATCCATGGTGGCCTTATCGGTGTCGATTTCGGCGAGGACATCGCCTTCGCTCACCGCGTCCCCGACCTTCTTGACCCAGCGGCTGAGGACACCTTCTTGCATCGTGTCGGACAGGCGGGGCATGTTCACCTCGGGCATCGCGGTCTCCTATCGTGTGAAACTGGTGGCGGCGAGCAGTTCGCGGACGACCCGGATCAGGTCCTTCGCGGTGGGCAGTGCCGCGCTTTCCAACGGCTTGGCATAGGGCAGCGGGATCTCGGCCGCCGCCACCCGGCGGACCGGGGCATCCAGGTAGTCGAAGGCCCCCTCCATGAGGGTGGCCGAGATCTCGGCTCCGATGCCGTAGCTGAGGCAGTCGTCCTCGAGCACCACGGCCCGGCTGGTCTTGCGGACCGAGGCGCAGATGGTTTCCCGGTCCAGCGGCCGAAGGCTACGCAGATCCACCACTTCCAGCGAGATGCCTTCTTCTTCAAGCTGCCGGGCCACTTCCAAGGCCACGGTGGTGGCCCGCGAATAGGTGATGACGCTGAGGTGCTTGCCCTCCTTGGCAATGGAGGCCTTGCCGATCTCGGCGACCTGGTCGCCGTCGGGGACTTCTCCGCGGGTGTTGTAGAGCGCGAGGTTCTCCAGGAAGATCACCGGGTCGTCGTCGCGGATCGCCGCGATCAGCAGGGCCTTGGCGTCCGCAGGGGAGGAGGGGGCCACGACCTTGAGCCCGGGGATGTGGGCGTACCAGACCTCCAGGTTCTGGGAGTGGGTGGCCGCCAGCTGCTGGCCGCCCCCGCCGGGCATGCGGATGACCATCGGCACCGAGCTCTGGCCGCCGAACATGCCATGGATCTTCGCGGCATGGTTCACGATCTGGTCGATGGCTATCAGCGAGAAGTTCAAGGTCATGATCTCCACGACCGGACGCATCCCGAGCATCGCCGACCCCACGGCGGCGCCGACGAAACCCTCTTCGGCGATCGGGGTGTCCAGCACCCGGCGGGGCCCGAATTCGTCCAGCAGCCCGGCGGTGATCTTATAGGAGCCTTCGAACAGGCCGATCTCCTCGCCGATGAGCAGGACGTTCTCGTCACGGCTCAACTCGGACCGCAGGGCGTCGTTCAGGGCCTGCCGGTACGTGGTGTCGGTCATCTGGGCTCCTTCTTCGCCGGTCATGGCATACCGGTCACTGGGTGGCCGGGCAGGGTGTCGGGGGAATTGGGGACGGGGGTGGCGTAGGCGTAGTCGAAGAGCTGATCGGGGGTCGGATCCGGGCTGGCCTCGGCGAAGGCCACGGCGGCGTTGACCGCTTCACGGGATTCGGTGTCGATCTGTTGGGCCAGGGATTCCTCCAGCACCCCCGAATCCAGCAGCTGCTGGCGGAAGGCCGGGACCGGATCCGCGGCCTGGGCGTGCTCGACGTCCTCCCGGGAACGGTATTGGGCGGGATCGACCACCGAGTGTCCGCGCAGGCGTGAACTCATCAACTCCAGCAGGAAGGGCTGGCGTTCCCGGCGGGCCCGGTCCAGGGCCCGGGTGGCGGCGTCGTGGACGGCCACCACGTCGTTGCCATCGACCCGTTCACCGGGGATGCGGTAGGAGCAGCCGCGTTTATATAGTTCGGGTTCGCCGGCGGCGGCCTCGACCGTGGTGGCCATGCCCAACCCGTTGTTGATGATGACGTACACGATCGGCAGGTTCCAGACGGCCGCCAGGTTCAACGATTCATGGAAGGCACCGATGTTGGTGGTGCCGTCGCCCATCTGGCACATGACGGCTTCGGCCTCGGGCCCGGGGTCCCCCCGGTAGGTCAGTGCCAGTGCGGCCCCGGTGGCGGGAGGAAGTTGTCCGCCCACGATGCCGTAGCCGCCGAGCATGCGGGTTTCGGTGTCGAACATGTGCATGGAACCGCCGCGGCCCTTGGAGACCCCGGTGCTCTTGCCGAATAGTTCGGCCATGACCGCCCCGGTGCTCATTCCACGGGCCAGGGCATAGCCGTGGTCGCGGTAGTTGGTGAAGAGGTAGTCCCGGGGTTGCAGCGCGGTCATCAGTCCCACGACGCTGGCTTCCTCACCGAGGTTGAGGTGGCAGTACCCGCCGATCTTCGCCCGCTTGTACATCTGGTCGGCCGTCAACTCGAATCTGCGGATCAGTGCCATCTGCCGGTAGTACCCGATCAGTGTCTGCGCGTCCTCCTGCCCGGCAGTACGCTGTTCCTTCCGATCAACCATCATGTTCCTCCGTTGCTGGACTGCCTCCGTACCGTTGCCCCCGGGGCGGTCAGGGGCCGGGGAGCTGTTCCTGAAGCCTGAAGATGCCGGTGCCCCCGCAGGTGGGGCAGTTCTCGGGCGGTTCCATCCCCCGGGCCGGTTCGCCGCAGGTTCCACACGCCCATTCGGTGGTCAGCAGTGCCACGACGTCGCGGCGGCTGACGATTCCGGCCAGGACGCCGGTGTCCATGACGGGAAGGCGACGCATCCGCTGATCCACCAGCAGGGCCCGGATATCGGAGATCGGGGTGTCCACGGACACGCTGATGACCCCCGGGCTCATCACTTCGGAGGCGGTGGTCCCGGTCTTGGCGAGCACATCGTATTCGCTGACCAGCCCCAGCACATGCCCGGACTCCTCCACGACGGGCAGGGCGCTGATGCGGTGCCTGCCCAGCAGTGCGGCGATCTGATCGACGGGGGTGCCGGGGGAGACCGTGACCACGGGGGTGCTCATGATGTCTGCGGCCGTGGTCGGGATTCGTGCCCCGGCCGGGTCAAGATGCTCGGAAGCATCCCGGGAAACGCCTGTGCCGGTAGGTTCGCTCATACCCTCAGTGTGCCCCCACCGGCCGAGACTGGCCAGCAATGGTGACGGACAGACCACCGACGACGCAGAAACCCGCCACGAGTCCTGCTGCCCGGCGGCCCTGGATCCACGGTCGACGGCCCCCTGGTCCCACCTGTCGGTGGCGCTCGATAGTGTGGGGCCATGCGGATTCTGCACACCTCCGACTGGCATCTGGGCCGGTCCTTCCATGGCGCCGGGCTCCTGGAGGCCCAACGCGGTTTCGTCGAGGCCCTGCTCGAGACGGTGAAGACCGAACGGGTCGACGTCGTCCTGATCGCCGGGGACATCTACGACCGGGCCCTGCCCGCGGTCGATGCGGTCACCGTGTTCGACGACGCCGTCTTCCGGCTGCGCGAGGCCGGGGCCACCGTCGTGGCCACCAGCGGCAACCACGATTCGGCCCTGCGGCTGGGGTTCGGCTCCCGTCTGCTCGGGCACGCTGGGCTGCACCTGCGCACCCGTCCGGCGGAACTGGATACCCCGGCCCTGGTCGAAGCCGAGGATTTCACCTTGGCCATCTACGGGCTGCCCTATCTTGAACCACGGATGGTCGCGGCGCAGTTCGGGGTCGAGAAGCCAGGACACCAACCGGTGGTCCGGGCGGCCATGGATCGGGTCCGCGCCGATCTGGCCACCCGACGGGCCGGGACCAAGAAACCCATCCGCTCCATCGTCATGGCCCACGTCTTCGCCGCCAACGGCCAAGCCAGCGACTCCGAACGGGAACTGAGCATCGGGGGACTGGACATCGTGCCCACCGAGGAATTCTACGGTCTGGACTACGCAGCCCTGGGGCACCTGCACGGCCGGCAGCGCCTGGCCGAGACCATCCGATATTCGGGGTCGCCGATCGCCTACTCCTTCTCCGAAGCGACCCACCGCAAGGGGGCCTGGCTACTGGACGTAGACGCCGAGGGCATCTCCTCCGTCGAGGCCGTGGACTGGCCCGCCGCCACCGAACTGCGCGTCCTGCGCGGTCCCCTCGAGGAGCTCCTCGCCGACCCCGGGCTGGCAGGAGCCGAAGCCGCCTGGTGCCAAGTGACGCTGACCGACCGCGACCGGCCCTCCCAGGCGATGGAACGGCTGCGCGGCCGCTTCCCGGGCACCCTGGTCCTGAACTTCGAGCCCGAAGGCCGTCCGGCAGAGGTCGACCGCAGCTACCGGGACCGGTTGGCGGCAGCCGAGAGCCCATTGGAGGTCTGCACGGGATTCATCGACCACGTCCGCCAACGCCCCCCGTCGGAGCCCGAGGCCGCCTTGTTGGGCCGGATCCTCGAGCAGGCCACCAGCGGGCAGGTGGAACGATGAGGGTCCACCACCTGCAGATCGCCGCCTTCGGTCCATTCGCCGCCCGGCAGGACATCGACTTCGACGAACTCTCCGCCGCCGGGCTGTTCCTGCTCAACGGGGAAACCGGTGCCGGCAAGACCAGCATCCTCGACGCCATCTGTTATGCCCTCTACGCAGGGCTTCCCGGGGCGAGGGAGGGGACGAAATCGTTGCGTAGCGACCATGCGGGACCGGCGGATGAGCCGGAGGTCGTCCTGGAGTTCAGCACCGGGGGACGCCGATTCGAGGTCCGAAGATCACCGGCCTGGCAACGTCCTTCCAAACGCGGGGCCGGCCGGACGACGACGGCCCAGGCACAGAGTCGGTTGCGTGAACTCGTGGAGGGTCAGTGGCAGGAGATCTCCACCCGCAACGATGAGGTCGCCGCCGAATTGCGGGGGGTCATCGGCCTGGGCAAGGACGAATTCACCCGGGTCGCCATGCTGCCCCAAGGGGCGTTCGCCGCCTTCCTCCGGGCCAAGGACAAGGAACGCGAGGAACTACTCAAGACACTGTTCGACACCCGGCTCTACGGCAGTGTCGAGACACTGCTGGCCGAGGAACTCACCACGGCCAGAACGGCGGCCGAGGAAGCCGAACGCGCCCGGGGGGAAGCCGTCGGCCAACTGATCGAAGACGCCACCGCCTCCCTGACCACAGAGGAGGGGGAATCCCCGTTCGACCGGGACCCCGACGATCCCGAGGCGGCAGACGGGGACCGGCCGGCGCCACAGGAACTGCCCAGTGCCGAACTACTGGCACTGCTGGAGGCGCGGCTGGACGAACACACGGCACGGCTGGACGCCGAACGAACGGCGGCGGATGCCGCCGCGACGCAGGCCAGGAACACCGCAACCGAGCTCGCCGAAGCCGGGGAACGCCACCGGGCGCTGGCCGAACTGGAGCGGTTGCGTGCCGCGCATGCCGAACGCAGCGGGCAGGTGGCCGCCCTGGCCGCCACGGTGGCATTGGATGAGCGGGCTGCGGCATTGCAGCCCACCCAGACGGCACGACGCCGGGCGGAACAGGCCGTCCAGGACGCGGAGCAGACCTTGGAATCGGCCCAGACAGCCGCCGGCGAGGGACTGGCCGGCAGCTACCTCGCCGCGGCGACGGGCCAGGACACCGGAGCGGGACCGGAATCCGAGGGCCGGGCCGCGGAGCCCGGGGCCACGGAACTCTCCCGTCAGGCCGCCGAAGCGGCTGCGCAGGTCACCGGCGATGCCGCGGTGCTGGAAGCGGCCCTGCCCGAGGAGAGGGAGCTGGACGAGAAGGAAGCCGAATTGGCGGCCGCCCGCGCCGACCACCAACGACGGACGGCGACCCAGGCCGAAGCACTGGGCGAACTGGAGAAGCTCGGTGCCTCGTTGCCGGGGCTGCGGGAACGGGCCGGCGCCCTGTCCGGGACCGCCGATGCCCTGCCGGCGTTGACGGCTACCCGCGATCGGGCCGCCGAGCAGGTCGCCGCGGTCACGGCCCGCCACGCCGCCGACACCGAAGCAACCCGGGCCCACACCGTGTGGGCCCGGGCCAAGGACGGACAACTATCCGCCCGGGAACGACTGCTCGACCTCGGGCGGACCCGACTGGCCCAGGCGGCCGCGGCATTGGCCCGGGAACTGGTGGCCGGACAGGCCTGCCTGGTCTGCGGCTCGGCCGAGCACCCCAACCCCGCCACGGTGGAGGACGGCGAACTCGTCGAGGAGGAGGACGAGGACGATGCCCGACGGCTGGCCGCCGAAGCCGATGCCGCCGAAGCCACCGCCGCCTCCGGGCTCCACGCAGCCCGCGAGGCCGCCTCCCGGGCGGCGGGACAGGCCGGGGAATCCACGACGGAGCAGGCGGAACAAGCCCTGGCCGACGCCGAGAAGGCATTGGCCGAGGCGACCGAATCCGCCGCACAGGCCCAACGCTCCCGGACGGCCCTGGAGGAGGCGACCGGGGAATTCGAGCGCCTGCGCGCGAGCACCACGGCCGAGGCCACGGCGCTGAGCGTCCTGGAAGGAACCGTCGACCAACTGGGCCAACGGATCACCACCGTGGACTCCCGGCTGAAGCGGTTGCGCGGCGACGAGGAATCCCTGCAGGCCCGCCACCGGTTGCTGTTGGAAGCACGCCGGGTGCTGGAGGACCTGGCCCGGGCGGCGCGTGGGCTCGAGACGGCCCGGCGCGGCCTGGCAACAGCCACCGAGAGCTGGCAGACCGAACGCCGGGAGGCCGGATTCGACGATGACACCAGCTGGGCCGCGGCACTGCTCGAACCGCACGCCAGGACCAGCGCCCAGGCAGGGATCGCCGACCACACCGCCGAGGGGGTGCGGATCGAGACCTTGGCCGGAACCGTCGCGGTCGCCCGGGCCAGGACCGAGGTCGAGGCGGGCTTCGAGGTCCCGGGCCAGCAGGAACTGGAGGCCGCCGCGGCTGCCGCCGCCGCCACCGCGACGTCGCGCGATACCGTGCTCCAACGAGATGCCGTCCTGCGCGCCTATGCCGGACGGTTCGAACGACGCAGTGAACGGCTCCGCGGGCTGGAAACCAGCCAAGGGGCCGTGCTGGAGCGCTACGAGCGGGTGAAATCCTTGGCCGATATCGCCCGGGGGATGGGGGAGAACCGGTTCAAGATGACCCTGTCCACCTACGTCCTGGCCGCCCGGCTGGAGGCCGTGGCAGCCGCCGCCACCGAACGGCTGCTGGTCATGAGCGCCGAACGCTATTCACTGGTCCACGACGACAGCCCCAAGGGCAACGCCAAATCCGGGCTGGGGCTCCATGTGCTCGACGCCTGGACCGGCCAGCGTCGGGACACCCAGACGCTCTCCGGAGGCGAGTCCTTCATGGCCTCCTTGGCGTTGGCCCTGGGGCTGGCCGATGTCATCCAACAACAGTCGGGAGGCATCGACATCGAGACCCTCTTCGTCGACGAAGGCTTCGGTTCCCTCGACGAAGGGGCGTTGGAAACGGTCATGGATGCCCTCGACGGGCTGCGCCGCGGGGGCCGCGTCGTCGGCCTGGTCAGCCATGTCGCCGAGATGAAGCAACGCATCCCGGCCCAGTTGAGGGTCCGCAAGGAGCGCACCGGATCCACGGCCGAAGTGGTCATGGCCGACACGGTAGAATAGGAAACGCACAGGGTAGGGCGCTCCGGGTGGCTGGGACGGGCGCACCTTGAAGGACCCGTGAAACACATGAACACCGATCCCTCGGCGCCCGCCACGGGCACACCCCCCGAGAACGCAATCACCGGTTCCGGCGGCAGCTTCCGCAGCTTGCTGGAACTGGCAGGCCCGGGATTCTTCCCGCTTGCCTTCTTCGCCCGGCTGCCGTTGGCCATGCTCACCATCGGCACCCTGACACTGATCAGCACCGCGACCGGCTCCTATGCCAGCGGCGGGGTCGCCGCCGGAGCGGTGGGGGTGGGCTCGGCCATCGGCGCGCCGATGATCGGCTACGCCGCCGACCGGTGGGGCCAGCGTCGGGTCCTGGTGCCGGCGGCCCTGCTGCACGCGGTCGTGGTCTCCGCGCTGATCCTTACCGGCCTGGGGGTCATCGAATCCGGGTCACCGCTGCTGGTCATCATCATCTCCTTCGTCGCCGGGGCGAGTTGCCCCCAGGTCGGCCCGCTGGCCCGGGTGCGCTGGATGGCCCTAACCCAGGGGCGCTCCCGTGGCCGGCGCGAACTCGAAACCGCACTGAGCTATGAAAGCACCGTGGACGAACTGACCTTCGTCATGGGGCCGGCGTTGGTCGGTGTGCTGGCGTCGCTCGTGGCCCCCTGGCTCCCGCTGGCCCTGGCCGCCCTGCTGACCGCGGCCCTGGTTCCGGCCTTTGCGGTCCACCCCACGGCCAACGCCATTGAACTCCAGCAGCCCGGCGCCGAGCCGGTCCCCGGATCCGGGTGGATCACCGCCCGGGTGGTGCGCGTCGGACTCTGCGTACTGGGCATGACCGGGATGGGCACCCTCTTCGGTTCCGTCTCGGCCGGCGCCGTGTCCTATGCGGGACTCTTCGGCAATGCCAGTGCCGGAGGCCTGCTGTATGCCGCCCTGGGGCTGACCTCGGCCGTCGCCGCCCTCTCCGTCTCGCTCTGGCCCCGTGGCTGGGCGCAGCCGGTGCGCTGGGCGGTATGCGCCGCGCTGCTGATCCCGTTGGCCCTGCTGCTGCAGGTGCCCCAGACGATCGGGACGATGGTGGTGTTCCTGTTGCTGATCGGCCTGCCGATCGGGCCGATCCTGGTCACGATCTTCACCGTCGGGGGAGACGTGGCACCGATCGGAAGGATGGGCACCGTCATGACGATGCTCGCCAGCGGGATCGTCGTGGGCACCGCCATCGGCAATGGTTTCGCCGGGGTCCTGGCCGATGTGGTGGGGCCCCAGGGGGCGTTCCTGGTGGCCGCTGCCGCCGCGATCGTCCTCTTCCTCTCCGGGGTGGGAACCTACGCCCTGGGGCGGGTGCCGCGCACCGAAGGCGCCTGACCGGCCCAGGCCCGGGGGAGCTATGCGCCCAGGGCGACCTCGACGGAGGCCGCGGCCGCGGCCACGCGTCGGCCCAGGGCATCGGCGTGGACGTCGTGGGCTGCCGTGGCATAGACGACCGCCACCGCCGCCGGGGTCTGGCCGGGGACCTGGAGGGCGGCGGCGATCGAGGAGACCCCGGGGATGACTTCATCCAGGCTCGTGGCATAGCCGTCCGTCCTTGCCTGCTCCGCGGCGGCGCGCCAGGGATGTTTCGGGGCGACCTCCTCCCAGCCGGTGCGTGAATAGGCGGACTGGATCGCGATGCCCGGGGCCCCGTGGGTCAACGGGTGCCGGGAGCCGGGGCGCTGCATGACGGTGGCGGTGCTGTGCCGGGGTTCGACGGAGACCAGGGTGATGCAGTCCTCGTGGTCCCAGACGGCCAAAAACGCCGTCATTCCCAGCTCGTTGGCCAACGCGGTCAGCTCCGGCAGGGCGGCGCTTTGCAGATCGCGTTGGACCCCCCGGGCCAAGGAGGCCAGACCCGGGGCGCCTTCGAGGCGTCCGGTGTTGTCCCGACGGACCAGGGCATGGTCCTCCAGGGTGCGCAGGATCCGGTAGGCGATGGAGCGGTGGACGCCCAGCTCGTCGGCGAGCTCGGCGATCGTGGGAGGCTCTGGGCGGTCGGTGATGATCTCCAGGGCGCGGAGCCCCCGGGACAGGGTCTGCGCAGGGGAGCCGGCCGGGGGGTTCTGGGACACGGGGACCGCCTTTGCCTTGAGGACCGGGGTGTGGGCTCTTGTGCCCTGCAGGACCCCGGGATACGTTTGGAATAGTTCCCTCATGGAACCAGAAGTTCGAATATAGAACACCGGTGGTCGTGAAGGCAAGACGCCGATCGTCGGTGACGGAGGATCGAGCATGGACGCCTCCCCGAAGGACGAAGTGGCCGAAGGCGGCCTTCCGCACCGGATCGGGACCACCGACCCGCGACATTTCCGGGGCAGCCTGGGGCGCTTCGCCACCGGGGTGACCATCGTGACCTTCGATGGATCCACCAAACGCCATGGCATCACCGTGAACTCCTTCACCTCGGTCTCGATGGACCCGCCCCTGGTGCTGGTCAGCATCGCCCGCAGCACCCGGGCGCACGACGAGCTGGCAGGCCGGCCCTTCACCGTGAACATCCTCGGCGCCGAGCAGCAGGCCCTGGCCCTGCATTTCGCCGGCAAGCCCGGGCCGGACCCCGTGTGGGTCGAAGGCGAGACCGCCCCGCGGCTCGCGGGTGTGCTGGCGCATTTCTCCTGCAACCCCTGGGCCGCCTACGACGGCGGCGACCACACCCTGTACCTGGGCCAGGTCGAGGACTTCAACTACCGCGCCGGGGACGCCCTGGCTTTCGCCAATAGCGCCTTCACCACCATTCCCGGCAGCCAGCTCGGAGTCGAAGAACTCCTGTGATCCGCCGGGGCGCAACATCCTGAACGAGCCTCCGGAAGCCCTTGACAGGAACGGGCGAACTGATACCGCCGGAAATGCGTTCCCTACCGGGTCGAGCGGGCCGGAAGGCGTTGCCGTCATCCGAGAGAAATACGTGAAATGTTGACGGGAAATTGACGAACTTTTCGGCTACGATGAGTTGGATCACATTTACCGTCCGTTCGGTCGGTTATGCACCTAGCGCGGAGAGCGCAGAACACTGGAGTTCGCATGTCCCTGTCAGCCGCAGCACCGACTGCAGCCACCCGGCGCGAGGAACGCAAGGTCCTGGCCGGAACCCTCGTCGGAACCACCATCGAATGGTATGACTTCTTCATCTACGCCCAGGCCGCAGGACTGGTCCTGGGCCCCTTGTTCTTCGCCCCGCTGGGGGAAACCGGAGCACAGCTGGCCTCCTGGGCCTCCATCGGTATCTCGTTCCTCTTCCGCCCGCTCGGCGCCATCGTCGCCGGACACCTGGGCGATAAGCTCGGACGCAAGAAGATGCTGGTCTTCACCCTGGTCATGATGGGCATGGCCACCTCGCTCATCGGCGTGCTGCCCACCCACGCACAGATCGGCGGATGGGCCGCCATCCTGCTGATCCTCCTGCGCGTGCTGCAGGGCTTCTCCGCAGGTGGGGAATGGGGCGGCGCCGCCCTGATGTCCGTCGAGCACGCCCCGGACCACCGCCGTGGATTCTTCGGCGCCTACCCGCAGATCGGCGTCCCCTGCGGCATGATCCTGGCCACCGGCACCATCTGGCTGCTCACCACCCTGATCGGCGAAAAGGAATTCCTGACCTGGGGCTGGCGCGTGCCGTTCCTGTTCTCGATCGTGCTGATCCTCGTGGGCTACATCATCCGCCGGTCGGTGGAGGAATCCCCGGTCTTCGCCGCCCTGCAGGAACGCAAGAAGGAGTCCTCGGCCCCGCTGAAGACGCTGTTCAAGCACAACACCCGTGAAGTCGTCCTGACCGCGCTGATCTTCATCGCCAACAACGCCGCCGGCTACCTGCTGATCGCCTTCTTCGCCACCTATGCTTCGAAGAATCTGGAAATGGACCGCGGCCCGGTGCTGCTGGCCACCGCGTTGGCCTCCTTCGGTTGGCTGATCTTCACGATGTACGGGGGCATCCTCTCGGACAAGATCGGGCGCGTGCGGACGTTCCAGATCGGCTACATCCTGGTGGCGCTCTGGGCGGTACCGATGTGGTTCCTCATCGATACGGCCAACATCTACTGGTACTTCGTGGCGCTGTTCGTCCTGACCATCGGGCTGGGCCTGTCCTACGGCCCGCAGTCGGCACTGTATGCCGAGATGTTCCCGGCCCGGGTGCGCTACTCCGGGGTCTCCATCGGCTACGCACTCGGGGCCATCCTCGGGGGCGCCTTCGCCCCGCTGATCGCGGCGCTGCTGCTGGAGAAGACCGGGCACTCGTGGAGCATCGGGATCTACGTGGTGGTCATCTCGATCATCTCCCTGATCGCGGTCTCGCTGGTGAAGGAAACCCGCGGGGTAGACCTCATGGTTGAACACCACGTGGACTACGTCGAGAAGTAGAAACACACGGCACGACGACGGCCGCCCCACCGCCCGGATCCAGTCCGGGGGGTGGGGCGGCCGTCAGTGGTTGCGAGGTGCTGAACTAGCCGCCCAGCAGGCGCAGCACGTCCTCGTCGCTGACCTGGGCGAAGTTGGCGTAGAACTCACCGACCGCACCGAATTCCTCCGGTTGCAACGGGCACACCAGTTCATCGGCCATCGCCGCCAGTTCCGCACACACCCGCGGTGGCCCCACGGGGGAGGCGACGATCACGCGGTCGGGGTGGCCTTGGCGGATGACCTTGATGGCCGCGAGCATCGACGCCCCGGTGGCCAGGCCGTCATCGCAGAGGATCACGTTCTGCTCTCCGACGTCGATGCCGCGCCGGCGCAGATAGGAAAGCTGGCGGCGTCGTAGTTCCCTGGATTCGCGCTCACGGACCTCATCCAGGGCGGCCTTGCGACGTCGTTCCGGTGGAAGCGTCGCCAGGACCTCGTCCATCAGCACTTCGGCTTGATCCGGTCCGTGGGCGGCCAGGGCCCCGAAGGCGAGTTCCTCCTGGTCGGGAACGCCGAGCTTGCGTACGACCAGCGCGTCGAAGGGGGCGTCGAGGGCCCGGGCGACGGCGGCGGCGATCGGTACGCCTCCCCGGGCCAGGCCCAGTACGACGACTGAATCGGGTTGGTCCCGGTAGGCGGTGAGATGGCTTGCCAGATGCCGGCCTGCGTAGTCCCGGTCCGAAAAGGGACGGGAATCTGATCGAAATGGTCCCATGCCCCATTATCGCCCGGAAGTTACGGGGTGACCAGTCTCGGGCGTGGCGTTGAAAGCGCCGCCGGCCCCGAGTACAACTAGTTCGTCATCTCCGGGGTCGGTTCCAGGGTCAGGGTCGACCCGTCCGGGCGCGGGATGTCGATGGGCCCCAGATCGTCCGCGGTCTCGGTACCCATGGCGAGGGTGATTGAGTGATCGAAATTATCCATGATCTCCACCGGCGGCCGCAGATCCTCGTGGTTTCCGGGAATGGCCAGAATGACCTTCTTGACCTGCTTCATTTCCATGTCCGGCGGGAGCAGGTGGGCCACGAGACCATCGGAATCCTTCTCCTGGTCCACGCGCACCGCCAGCCCCTGGTCCTGGACCTCCTGGACCGGACGGCATTGGATGCCGGGGGTTCCATAGTCCACCGGGGTGCCATCCCCGTCGCCCGGGGTCGCCCAGGCAATGAAGCACAGGTCGTCGTCCTCGTCGGTGGCGATGAATTGCGCGGCGTAGGAAGACCACCCCAACAACCGGACACTATCCGGCGTGATGTCTCCCAGGTCGGCTTCGACCGGCAGCTCATCGTTCTCGTCCGGGGTCCGTTCCAGGGCCGGATACAGCTCTGCGGCCTCGGGCGGGGGAGCTGGTTCTGCAGTTTCGGAGGAGGTTGCGGACGAGGAGTCCGACTGGGCCGCGCCCGAGCTCGAGGGTGAGGGGTCGGGTTCGAGGATGCAGGCCGAGGTGCCGAAGAGCACGGCACCGATCGATAATGTACCTACCAGGAATTTCATGTGTTTCACGGTCACCATCTCCTGGGTGTCGTCGCGGACCCGACGTGAGTACAGCAAGACCGCATCACGTCCTCGTCGCCGTTGCCATCGATTGAATCAACACGGTGAGTCTAGGGAATTACTCTTCCCGCTGCAATTATTAGACATCACGGGACCATGGTGACAATCCCGGGATACGATGCCGGCGCGGGTCGACGTCGCCGCATGTCGGCAGAGGGTTGGCTGCCATCCGCCTCCGGGCCGGCCCCACAGGCAGGTCGGTCACCGCAAGGGGCGACGTCTGCGGCCGGTCAATGCTTGAATGGTTCAGTGACCCCTTCCCTCGCCACCCCCGACGCGACCCCCTATGTCCCGGATCCACGCCGGTGGCGCATCCTGATCGTCCTATTGGTCACGATGTTCATGTCGTTGGTGGGCGTGAGCATCGTCAATGTGGCGCTGCCCTCCATCCAATCCGGTCTGGACGCCTCGCAATCGGATCTGCAATGGGTGCTGTCCGGCTACGCCTTGACCTTCGGCATCGTCCTGGTCGCCGCCGGACGCGCCGGGGACATCCTGGGGCGGGGACCGTTGTTCCTGGCCGGGGTCACCGTCTTCACGTTCTCGGCGGTCGCTGCCGGGCTGGCCCCGGACCCGACGAGCCTGAACATCGCCCGCTTCGTCCAAGGCGTCGGCTCCGGTCTGTTGAACCCCCAGGTCGTGGGGATGATCCAGCAATACTTCCGGGGCCGTGAACGCGGACGCGCCTTCGGGGCGCTGGGCAGCGTCGTCGGGGTCTCGGTGGCCTTCGGACCGCTGATGGGCGGGCTGATCATCGAGACCTTCGGTGCCGAAACCGGCTGGCGCTGGACCTTCCTGGTCAACGTCCCGGTGGGGATCGTCGCCGTCGTCCTGGCGCTGCTGTGGTTCCCCCGGCCCCTGTTCATCCGTCGTGCCGTGGCCGCGGAAGCCACGAGGGAACCCACCAGCCCGCAGCCGATGCAGAAATTCGATCTGGACCCGGTGGGGGCCCTGTTGTTGGGGTTCAGCGTGCTGGCCCTGCTGTTGCCCTTCGTCGAATCGGAGGGTTCGGCCTGGGCTTGGCTGCTGTTGCCGGTCGGAATGCTTCTGCTGGGACTGTGGATCATATGGGAACGCTCCTATAAGCAACGCGGCGGCAGCCCGATGGTCGATCTGGAACTCTTCAGGACCCGCAGCTTCACCCTGGGGACCATCATCGCCGGACTGTATTTTTTGGGCGTCACGAGCGTCTGGGTGCTGATCGCGCTCTATGTCCAGGACGGATTGGGGCTCAGCGCCCTGCAGACCGGCCTGCTGGGGCTCCCCGCCGCCCTGTTGGCGGCGGTGAGTTCGAACTGGGCCGGAAAACGGGTCATGGACTTCGGCCGGAAGATCGTCATCGGCGGAATCATCAGTGCGTTCGTGGGGCTGCTGCTCACGGTACTGGTCGTCCAACTCGAAGCCGCCGGCATCCTGAGCATCTGGTGGCTGTTGGGCTCCATGTGTTTCGTGGGGCTGGGCCAGGGTTCGATCATTTCCCCCAACCAGGCGCTGACCCTGGCGGAGGTTCCGCAGGAATATGCCGGCAGTGCCGGGGGAGTGCTGCAGACCGGCCAGCGCATCGGAACGGCCGTGGGCTTGGCCCTGGTCACCGCCGTGTTCTTCGCGATCCTGGCGCTGACTGATTGGACCACCGCCTTCACCGTGGCCTTCTCGGTGATCGGCCTCGTCGTGCTGGTGACCCTGGCCGTGGCCGTGGCGGACGAAAAGCGGCGGGGGCCGGGGCGT